>CANQCE010000023.1 GCA_947589655.1 uncultured Clostridia bacterium
GATTTCCAATTTTTCTTCGAAACATTGGAAATTGATTTAGAAAGGTAGGCAGGTTGTAATTCTTCGCCTTTTTCATGGTTGTATTATGCGATGTTTGGAATTATGGCTTTTACTTTTTTATCACCACTTAAACCTTCGAAGCCTTTTCTTCGCAAGAGCGATTGCCCTAAACCGCATAGCGTAGCGCGGTTTACATCTGGGGCAAAGAGCGAAAAACACGCGTTAAAGCGATACTTTTTGACCTTTGGGCAAAAATGAGCAAAAACGCACTTCGTGCCGTGCCCGCGTTAAGACCTTTTGGTGCCACCCCAAGGTGTGCAGTTTTTCGCTCAGTCTTGCAAATTTGGTGGTGTGACAATTGGCCCCAAAATTGTGTTCATGGAGAGTGTGGTTATAATGCTGGAAGCATAAGAAACCAAAATTCTAACAGGCTGGCTGTTTTTGATGTATTCTTTTGGGTCTGGCAGTTTGGCAAATTCAATGCTGTCCACTGGGATGTCAATGCTCATGGTAACTGAAAGCCTGATTAAATTGCTTGGGCTAATGGCAAGGCTTCGTTGCAGTGTAACCTTTACGACCTCCTCGGACACTTTTCTAACATCAAGTGTATCTTCTGGCTTGATGTTTATCGTTGCGTTTTGTTGTGGCAAACCCAACTTTTCATAAACAACCTTTTCAAGTAATGGTTTTACAAGATGTGGTTTTATAACATTTTCTTGGCTCATAAAAAACTCCTTTATCAGTTGTATTTTAACACATTTTTTAATAAATTACAATCAAATTGCGTTATTTATCAAAATTTGACAATAAAATTATTTTTCTTCGTCTTTTTTCTGCTCATCTTTATCGTTGTAAACAATCTTTAACCTCACCTGCTCAATACGTCTGTTGTCCATTTTAACAACGGTGAAAACCATGCTGATATTGTGCTGAGTTAAGTTGCCTTCGTCATCCAAAATTTCGTCAATTGTGTTGAAAACATATTCATTGCTTTTTTGCGGGATATCTTCCGAAAGGTCAAATATGAAAGAGTTTAGTGTTTGATAAGGGTTCTCTGGCAAGTTTTCAATTTCTAGCCTGTCAAAAAGTTCGTCCACAGAGATGTCCGCATCCACAAGATATTCATCATCGCCAATTTGCTCTATTTTTGGCTCTGTTTCGCCAATATCGGTCTCGTCAAAAATTTCGCCAAAAATTGTTTCAACACAGTCTTCCATGGTCACAATGCCAGAAACACCACCATTTTCGTCCAACACCACTGCCAAGTGCTTCTTTGCCTTTTGCATTTCTTTAATAAGCGTGTCAACATTGGTGTTTTCCGCCGTGAAAAGCGGCTCGGTCATAATTTTTGAAATGTTCCACGCCTGCCCAGAAAGTTTTGCGCCTATAAAGTCCTTTATGTTCAACACGCCAACAACATTATCGGTGCTGTTTTTATAAACTGGCAGACGGCTATATTTGTGTTCCAAGAAAAGTTTCTCGGCGTCTTTCATGCTGGCATTAACATCCAAGAAAACAACATCTACACGGTGCGTCATAACATCGTGCGCTGTGGCTTCTTTCATTTTAAAGGTGCCCTGCAACATATCCACCTCGTCTTTTTCCAGAACGCCTTCTTCTTCCATTGTGTCAATAATGCTTTCAAGTTCATCTTCTGTAAAGGTTGTGTTTTCGCGTTGCTGCGCCGCCTGTTTTTTTGTGCAAAGTTTCTGCAAATAATAAAAGCAGATAACTATTGGATATAAAATTTTCATCAGTAAAAACAATATAAAAGAAAATCTGCAAGCGTATTTTTCGGGCTGCGCTTTTGCAAGTGCCTTTGGCAAAATTTCACCAGTAATCAAAATTACAATGGTCATAACAACTGTATTTAACACGTTAAGCAGGGTTGGGTCGTCTAACAAATCCGCCAAAATGAAAGCACAAAGTGTGGTTGCCAAAATGTTTACTATATTGTTCCCCACCAAAATTGTGGTGAGCGCCCTGTCCGAATGTTCGCTGATGTAAAGGGCCTTTCTTGCGCCTTTCACCTTGTTTTCCGCCATGCTGCGAATACGAATTACATTCATTGATGAAAAGGCTGTTTCTGCCGCCGAAAAGAAGGCCGAGCATATTAAAAGAATGGCAATAACAAAAATTAGAATGCCGTGTGTCATTTCAAAAGTTTTTGCAAGTAGCATACTGGGGTGCATTGAATTCTCCTTAAATTTTGGCATTGTGTGCCAAATGATTTGAATTATTATATCATAAAAAAACAATTTTGTCTATGTTTTTTACGTTTTTGAAATTTTTATCTTGACAAGATGTTAAAAATCAATTAAAATTACCTTATAAAATATGATTCTAAGGAGAAAAAATATGTTTGTTAAAGCAAGTCAAATTGTCGCATTATATATGTTTTCCACACACAAAAACAAAGTTACATTCCAAGAGCTGACCAAGTTTGAACAAGGCTTAGAGGCGGCCATTGAACAGAAGGAAGCAAATCTTGCAGTGATAGATAAAACAAATCCCGTTTATTTATGCACAAAGTTTTATCTGTCTCAGAAAGAACTTGATAACGATGCCCCAGGGCTGTTTTATTGTGGCAGCACCTCCATTAAACTTAAGGGCTCGGTGAAGGAACTGAAAGAGACTTTAAAGCCTTTGCCTCGCAAATTTTTAAAACCTGCGCTAGAATATAGCAAAAAATGCGTTCCAGCCGCCGAAGAAAAGGACGAGTTTGAAGAAACCTTTATGGCATTTGATGTGGACAAAATGGAGAAAGATTACTTTGGAAACAGCAAAGTGTAAAATTTGCCCAAGGCAGTGCCTTGTGGACAGACGCTTTCAAAAAGGTTTTTGCCAAGAACGCAAAACTTTAAGAATTGCCAAAATTATCGAGCATTTCACTTGGGAAGAACCCTGCCTTTCGGATGAAAAAGGCGTTCTTGCCGTGTTTTTCTCTGGATGCAATTTAAAGTGCGATTACTGCCAAAATCACGAGATTTCACGCGGTGGCGTTGGAGAGGTTTATTCCGCTTTGGAACTTGCAAAACTTCTAGACGAAAAGCAAACGGACCACTGCGCAATTGACCTTATCACCCCAACGCATTTTGCAGATGAACTGGAAAGCATTTTTGAAAATTTTAATTGCAAAATTCCTGTTATATGGAACACCAACAGTTATGAGAGCGTTGAAACAATTAGGCGCGTAAGTAAATTTGTTGATATATTTTTGGCAGACTTAAAATATGCCAACAACACCCTTGGGCAAAAATTCTCCGCTTGCACAGATTATTTCTCTTATGCCCTGCCAGCACTTAAAACAATGTGTCAAGAAAAGCCTGACAAATTCAATGAAAATAATTTGATGACAAGCGGCGTGATAATCCGCCACCTTGTGCTGCCAGGATTTACAAAAAATTCTTTGGATGTTTTGGACATCATCAAGCAGCATTTTCCAAAAAGAATAATTAGCATAATGAGCCAATTCACGCCAAACGGAAAAAGCACTTTAAACAGAAAAATTACGCCAATTGAATACAAATTGGTGATATCCCATATGCAAAAATTGGGGCTTAATAATGGCTTTGTTCAATCTTTGGACAGTGCCAACGGAACCTTTGTGCCTGATTTTAAATGATTTTGTTTAAAATTATTTGACATATTTCGCAAAAAATCTTATCATAATAAAAATTGGAGGGATAGATATGACAAGATTGATGCGCAGCAATGTTTTAACAGGTATATTTTTCTGCCTTATGGCAATTTTGTTCTCGCTTTTATATTATTTTAATGTTATTAAAAACATGTCGCTTATTCTGGCGGTTGTGTATGTTACATATTTTGTTGGCCTTGCCATGTTTTACAATGGGGCGTATTGCCGCAAACAAGCAAAGAACATTTCGTCAACTTTGTGCATGGTTTGTGGTGGCGCTTTTGTGATTGTGTCAACGGCTTTGTTAATCTATGGCTTTTGCGTTGGCTTAATTGCTTTTTAATTAAAAACTTACAAAAAAAGACCAAATTTTTGGTCTTTTTTTATGAATTCAACTTTTTGATTTCTTCCAAAAGGCTTTCAAGCCTAGTGTTTATTTCGGCAACGCGGTTTTCTGTTCCGCCGTCAGCAAGCACGCTTTGTGCCTCTTTTTGCAAATCTTCAATTTGCTTTATAAGTTGCTCTCTGCGTGCAGCCTTGTCGTCCACATTGTTAGCATCAAGGTTTTTCATTGCTGTTTGAAGGTCTTTATCTATAGACGAGCGGAGTTGTTCAATCCTTTTTTCTTCGTCAGAAAGTTTTTTGTTGATTTCTTGAATAGGAGTTTTTCTAGGTCTGCCCCTGCCGCGTTTTGGCGCTGCCTCCACCTTAACTATTTTTCTTGGCCTGCCAACCGCTTTTTTCGGCTGCTCTTGCACTGGCTGCGAAACAACCTTTTTTGGTCTGCCGCGTTTGCCGGATGGCTTTGGCGCTTGTGTTGCCACAATTTTCCTAGGGCGCCCACGCTTGCCAGCAGGTTTTGTTTTTTCAGGCTCTTTTACCTCGGTTGCAGCCTTTGGCTGTTCCTCTTTAATTTCTTCTTTTACAGGGGTTTCTGCAGCCTGAATTTCTTTTAACGCTTCTTCTTGTTTAGCAGGTTTTTGTTGCTCTTTTACAGGTTCTTCTTTTATATCTTCCGAAACAGGGTTCTTCTCTCTAAATTTCTTTGGAAAATTGCTTGGCTTTGTGCTGTTTACAACTTCAACATTGTCGTTAACATCTTCAACAACTTTTTCAGCAACATTATACACATCACCCTTTTGAGAGGTATCTGTCATAAAATCGAAATCGTCAAAATCGTCAAAATTTATAACTTGCTTTTTTTCTTCCTTTTTAGGTGCGGCTGAAATTAACTTGCCATCTTGCGAATATATATTGCCTTCCAAATCGTGGAAATTGCCATCGGTATCGTAAAATGTGCCGTTTTCAAAAACATAATTGCCATCTTTATCATAAGTGCCTTGCTCGCCAGATGCCCCGTCAGGCTTGTTTTTAAGTTTAATTTCAAGTTGTGTGATATATTCTTTGTTTTTCTCGTTTTCTGTTTTCAGTTCGTTTATTCTGTCGCCAAACGCCTTTGTTACAACCTTTTCGGCACTTTCGCAGAACTTATTGAAAAATGTTTGATATTCACTTAACATAGCGTATTCAACATTGTTGCGGTCATCTTCAATTTGCTTGTTAAGTTTTTCAACCTCTGCCTCGCCCTCATTTTTTTCAAGCAAATATCTTGCACGTTGCTGTTCAAACTCTTGTTCAAATTGTTCTTGCTTGCCAATTTCTTGTGTTTGTTGCTTTCTATAATAGTTGCTTTCAATTCTGTTTGTGGTTTCTTCTTGCATCTGACGCAATCTTTCAACATTTTCTTTAGATGCCTGAATTTTCGTTTGATAATCTTTTTGCACCGAATCAAAGTTTTTGCGTCTGGTGTCAAGTTCGCCTTCAAGTTGAGATATCTTCAGCAAAAGTTTTTCTTTTTTCTTCATAAAACTTTCGCACTCTCTCATTGCCCTTTCCAGCACAACTGAGCCGTTTATGCCTGCAACAGAAAAATCGTAATTTTCATGCACAAATTCTTCCTCTTGTGCTTTGGCAAATTCTTCCTTTTCTTTTCTGGCTTTATAATCCAAGAATTCTCTAAGCACCGGCTGCCCATTTTCAATTTCTTCAGGCGTGAACAAAAGTTGGTAATCTATATAACTTGGAAGGTCCACGCAGGCATTGTCCATAAAGCGCCCAAAAAGCGAGCAGTTTTGATACAAAGAATTTAAAATTGCATTTTTTCTTGCGCGAAGATAAACCACAAAAGCAATGCCAATAAGCAAAACAAAAACAACCATTAAAACCGCCTTTATAACTGCGGTGGCAGAAAGAACTTGACCAATGCCTTGGCTAACCAAAGTGAACACAGTTACAATAAATGCCCAAAGGGTTGTGAAAAGTGTTAAGTTTTTAATGTTGGAATTATAAGAAGATGTTTTTAAAGGTTTTTCCACCAAATTGTCCACTGAGAGATAAGATGAAGGGGTCCCTTCGCGGAACAATATGTATTGTTGCCAATGATAGCACATTCTTTTTGGTGTTTTGGTCTTAAAAAGCATATTAAGTTCTTTTATGTTGTCTTCCGTGACCACTTTACGGTCAAACAACCAATAGTTCATCTTTTCAAGTGCACGGTTAAGTTGTGCTTCGTATGAGAACAACGATTTAACCAAGAAAAAGATTACCAAAAGTGCTTCAACTGCAAGAGCAATGAAAAAAATGATGTCCGCACCTACAACGTTGACAACCGATTCAAAAAATTTGACGATGCTTTCACTTACATCACAAACTGTTGAGAACATACTTCCCTCCTATGAATACAAAAAGACACTATCATCTTTTAATTTCATAGATAGTATAACACAATAAAAAATAATTTACTAATAATTTTCAATATTTTTTCAAATATTTTTTTAAAACTCCTAAACAGCCCTATTTTACGAATGAAAAAACATATAAAAATTCGGCAAAAGTCAGCCAAGAATTTAAAGCCTTAGCAATTTATTTTAATTAATTCGGCGTTTTTTAAAGAAAGAAGAAAAGCTTCTTTTACTTTCAAGCCAAAGGCGTGTTGCAGCGCCAATTTGTATAGTTTAAGTTGTGTGGAATATTTTTGTATAAGCTCAGCGCTGCTTAAACTTGAATATTTATAGTCCACCAGCGTTATCTCGCTGCCTTTTATCACAAACAAATCCACAACGCCTTGCACCAATGTTTCGTCTGTGGAGTTTATCCCCAAAAGATTAGCAAGGCTTTCTTTCATCAAGAACTCTTTTTCCTTAAACACCTTTCCGCCCAAAGTGAGATTTTTAAGGAGTATAATGTTTTTAAACAGAATCTGTTCGTTTAAGAGCGATAAATCAAGTTGGTCAAATTTTAACAGTTCCTTGTGTAAATCTTGCTCACTTTCAATGCCGTCAAATTCCACAAGTTTTAAAGCAAGGTGATAAGCGTTGCCAATTTCTATGGCGTTTCCGCCAAAACCGAAATTTTCGTTGCTATGCTTTGAAATTGGAATCTCTGCGTTTTTGTTGGTTAAACTTGTAACACTTTCTTTAAGTTTAAAATTTTGTTCTTCGCCAAATTTATATTTAAAATTCAAGTAATCTTCAATTTTTTTCACATCTTCTGGCGAAAATTCTGCATTTTGCAAATTTTGTCTTGCCGCGGCAGAAATTTCTTCCACATCTTCAATTAAATTAATGCAAAGGTTTTTGCTTGTATATTGCCCTTCGGTTAAGAATTTTTCTTTAACTTTTTGCAAGGCGAAAAATATAAAATCAAAATAGCAATCGCAATCTTTCAGCGTGTATTTTTCAAAACACTTTTCGTTGTAACGCCCAAAAAGATAAAGCCTGTTCTTCGCCCTTGTTAAAGCCACATAGAACAAGAAAATTTCTTCCACAAAATTCTTTTGCTTTTCGCTTTCAAGCCCTGCAAGCATCCTAACCGAGCCAATTTCACTGTTGTTTTCTATGTCGTAAATTTTTAGTGCCATGCCAAAACACTCGGTAACCTGCACGTCAAAATTGGACCTTCCGCCACTGATTGACCTGTCACAGCCAATCAAGAACACAATTGGGTATTCCAACCCTTTGCTATCGTGAATTGTTGTTAAAGTTATACAGTCTCCAAACGAAGAAGCCTCTGGAACAACATCAATATCCACAGTTTCAAAGTAATTTATTAAAGCAGGGATATCAAAATTAAACTTTTCCACCTCGTCCAAAAATTTTTCTACAAACATGTTTATCTTTGCGCCGTTTGGCTTTAAGTTGAGATAAGAAATGTAATTTGTATCGTCAAAAATTTGCAAAAAAGCCTTTTTTACACCAAAAATTTGCGAATTTATGCGAAAATTTTGCAAATTTTGATTAAATTTTTCAAAAATTCCATTTTTGTCTTGCAAAACAATTTCTTGCAAAGTTTTATCTTCTCCAACTTTTTCCTGCAAAATTTGTTCAATATAAAAGCCACCTATTCCAGAAAGCAGAACCGAAAGCAATGCCACCTCGTCATCCTGCACCAAAGCAATTTTCAAGAGCGACAAAAGCATTTTTATCTCCGGCTCGTCCATCAGGCTGTTTCTGGAATTTGAAAGCACAGGAATTTGATTCTCCTGCAAAAAATTTTCAAGTTCTTCAAAGAACGCCCCACGGCTGCGTGCAAGCAAGGCAATGTCGCTATATTTCACATTGCGAAGTTGCCCATTGTCAGAAATTTTAGATGCCATAACCTCCAAAATTCTGCGCTTTATGTCTTTAAGCAAATTCTGATTGCTGACATCTTTAAAAATCTCCGCCTGCTTTACGCTGTAATATTCTGGCGGCAAAGAATCTTCTTCCTCTTTATTGCAAACAATATCAATGTTGACGGCAGGCACATTCTCCTCTGCAAAAGTGTTGCGTGCCTGCAACATTGAAGTGCCTTTATAATCCACCGCCGTAACAGGCTTTGTCATGCAAACTTCAAATATGCTATTTACAAAATCTAGCACCGCCTGACAACTTCTGAAATTGGATTTTAAAAACTTGACGGCAGAATTTTGCTCATCCTGCAAAAATTTATTTTGGTCATTAAGAAAAATTTCGGAACTTGCCAAACGAAAGCCATAAATGCCCTGCTTTAAATCTCCAACTGCAACAAAATTGCAATTTTTTGCCACATTTTTTATTATTTTTTCTTGAATTTTGTTGGTATCTTGATATTCATCCACAAAAACATATTTAAAGCCTGCAAAAAGTTGGGTTTTGTTAGAAAGTTCCTTCATATATTTTTCAAGGTCAGAAAAATCCAAAACATTTTGGCTCTTTTTTAAATTGTCATAAGAATTTTCATAAAGTTCAAAAAGTTTTAGCATGGTTTTTTCAAGCAGACCAGACTTTTGCTTTTCAACATTATCATCTTCTTCCAGTTTTAACGCTTTAAGTTTTTCAAATTTCTGGGTGATATTTTTCTTCACGGCAACAATTTTTGCAGCAGCCTCGTCACCAATTTGTTTTTTTAAAGGTGTTTTAGGAAGAAGCATAAGTGCTGCAGCACTGTTAAGTTCAAACAAATTTTTGGCGTTTAAGCACTCACGGATTGATTCTTTAAATTTCTGCTCAAAAAAATCCAGATGCAAACTTTCAATCTCTGCAATTTGCTCATTTAAAAAAGAAATGTAATTTTCATATAAAAACTCCATTGCCTTTTCAAAAAACTCTGGCAAATGCTCTTTGTTCAAATTTAAAAATTCGTCTCTGTCCGAAACCGAAACCGCAAGTTTTTCAATTTCAAAAATGATGTCTCGTATTTTATTTTTACTGTTTTTGTAGCATCCAGAAATATATGCATAGTCCTCTGGAAAATTATTTTCAAACTGCTTGATGGCGTAGTCAAATGCACGCTCTTTAAAACTTTTTGCCAAATTTTCGTCTAAAAGCGAAAAATTTTCGTTTAAATTTAAAGTGGAAGCATATTTTTTTAATGCGCGCTCACAAAAAGAGTGTATTGTGCAAATGTTCGCCGTAGAAACTGCATCTAACTGTTCCAGCAAAAACTCGTTCATTGGCTGCTCTTTCAGGTTTTTTATCAGCCTTTCTTTCATTTGCGTTGCCGCCGACCTTGTAAAAGTTAGCACCAAAAGAGAACTTACTGGAACTTTCTCCTCGACAATAAGTTTGCAAATGTATTTAATCATAACATACGTCTTGCCACTGCCTGCCGAGGCACTGACCAGCAATCGCTTTTTTGTGTTGTTTAACACCTCTTGTTGTTCTTCAAGTTCCATCTGTCACCTTTCTCTTTTTCTGCTGCACTCTGTATCCATCCGCATCCCTATGCTTGCAAATGCTTATATATGGGCATATTGAACAAGCATCTTTAAATGGTTTGCTTTCAATAAAGCCTTGCCGCATTTCTTGCGTTGCAATTTCACAAATTTTGTTTGCATATTCAAATAGCGGTTCAAAATTTTCCACAGTTTTTCCGTCTTTAAAGGCAAACTCTTGCTCTGTTTTGGTTTTCTTTCTGCTCATGCCAAGCAGATTGCTTTTAACCCCAGCATCGCAGAGGCGGCTGTCCATATTTAAAACAACCTGGTTGTCTTTCAGTGTAAGCCCATTTAAAAGTTTGGAGTTTTTGCTATATTTGCTGCGACAATCAAAATAATAAAGCCCTGCACACTTCAATTTGGTCTTTTCTTGAATTAGGTTTGCATATAAAAACAATTGCAATTTTAGCCCATAAAACAGTTCTGTTAGCACCGTGCCAGTTTCCCCTGTTTTAAAATCTATAATCCTAAAATTGTCGCCACAAACATCAACCCTGTCAACAAAGCCTATTAAATTCAAGTTGTTCACAAAAGGCTTGAAAACCTTTTCTTCCAAATATTTTGGTTTAAAATTGGAATATTTTTGTTCTTGAACATAACTTTGCAGCACAATGCGGCTTTCATTTCTTAAAAAATTGATAAATGTTTTTTTTAGCACACTGCTATCGTATTGTTTCTGTGCAAGCGGAACAAGTTCTTCATTTAAAAATTTGTCAATTTCTTCATTTGAAACAGTTGAAACATCTTTAAAACTCTGGGCAAAGGTTTTTAAAACATCATGCAAAAAACTGCCATACTGCATTTTTGTTGGCAAGATGTTTTGTTTTGGCTGAATTTTTAAAATGTATTGCAACAGATGCCTGTAAGGGCAATGAAAATAAGTTTCAAGTTCCGAAGCGGACACAGTGTTTTTTACAGGAAAATAAGATTTTTTCAGTTGTGTGATTTTGTTTTCAACTGGCAAAGCATCTTTTATAGATGCCCTTAATGCCGTTTCAATGTTAATTGGCATTGTGCCAGAAAATTTTGTATAAAAAGGCAAAAGGTTATTCCAACACCCTATTTGAAAAAGCACCTTTTCAAGTTCTTGTGCATTGTTAAAAACTCCAAATTCTTCAAAAGCGGCAGTGTGGATTACATCTCCGCCAAACATTTTTAAAAGGTCGCCTACAAAGCCTGAA
>CANQCE010000024.1 GCA_947589655.1 uncultured Clostridia bacterium
CCTGTTGTCACATTAAGTGTTGGCAGAGTGCCATATGTCTCGCCATATTTAACTGATTTTGTCACACTTGCCCCAGAGCCTGTCCAGCCATTGGTGGTTGCAATGGTTCCCTTGTTGGCAACGGCGGTCACGGTGTAACTGCTAACACTCCACTTGGCATAAAGTGTTGTGTTGCTTGTGAAGGACATTGTTGCGCCTTCTTTTATTTCAGTGCCACCGCCATCTGGTTGTGTATACCAGCCACCAAAGGTGTATCCAGTGCGAACTGGCGTTGGAAGATTTTTCATGCTCTCGCCAGAGGTATATCTGCGGCTTGGAACCGCTGTTGTTGCCCTGCCACTTGTAGCTTTTTGTATGGTCAAATTCCTAAATTCAATTACATCAGAATTTTTAAGCACATTATAATCTGAATAAAATACAAACGCTGTATTTCTGCTGCTGGATGTTGAAACTGCTTGCGAAAATGTAAACGTTTTCCATTCGGTTGTAACGCTTGCCGAAACTCTGTCTCCCACTTGTTCCCAACCAATTCTTCCAATTGTCATGGCACGGTTTGCTTTAATATCAATACTCCAAGTGTAAATTGTTCCATTCTGAGCATCACCCACCCTTCCTTGTGTGCCAATATAAAAACCGGTGCTATTTCCGCTTGTTGCAGAGTTGCCAGTGATGGTAACTTTTGCGCCAAGCATGCCGCCGTCATAAACAATGTTGTTCTGGGCACTTATGGATGCGCCTCCATTTGCGGAAATTGTGTAATACAACCCCGTATCATTGTTTATTGCCCAGTTGTCACCTTCAAAATCCACGGTGAAAACAATAGGCGTCCATTTGGCGTAAATTGTGGCAGTGGTCCCACTTATTGTTGCCGTTGAAGAATTAAAAGTGTCTCCTGCGGTCAGCTTTTTGCTAAACGAGGAGTTGTTAAACCAGCCGTCAAAAGTGTGGCCGGCTTTTGTTATGCTTGGCAGTTCTGCAGTGGTGTATGTGGTGTCATATGCCTTTGTTTTGTCCGCAACCGTAGTCCCGCCATCGACATTATATTTCAAAGTGTAGGTGATTGGCGACCAAATGGCGTAAATTGCGCCATCTCGCTTAATTTCAATCTCGGTTGAACCCGGCAAGTTAGGGTCTTCGGACAGTTTGTAAGAATAACCTGTTCTTGAAAACCAATTTTCAGTGTTTGCGATTTTTGCATCCGTTCCTATTGTTGCAGAATCATATGCCAGCAGATAAGAATATAAAGTTTCCTGCACGCCTGGCAAATGGTAATACATCCTCACAGAGCCATCGTAACTGCAAGATTTTAAAGGCACTGGATATGTTGCCTTTGAATTGGTTGTTCCCTTTTTAACCAACTGATAAGCCCATTTGTCTTGAAAATCCCACGCACCACTAAAATTCTTGCTGTTGATATTCACAAAAAAGTCTACGTTTTTTATGTTCTCTGACTTGTTCTCGTTTTTAACCGTTCCGCTTGTCAGTGCACCAATGTAGGTTGTTGCGTTTGGTGCATAAACATAACTCCCCTTTTTGTTTGTGGTGGAACTTGTTGTGCTGCCTGCAATATTGGCACAGAAAACAACATCTTCAAACAAGCATGGCGTTGTTGTGTTGTTGAAAGTTGCAGCGCCCATAAATATAACGTTTCTAAAAGTCATGCTGCTGGCGTTGCCATTGAATGTATAGGCGCCAGTGAATATGCAATCTTGATACAAATAACTGCTGCCAGAAGTTAATGTGGTTGAGCCTGCCCCTATTTGTTCTTCCCTATGAACTGTTGTATAGTCGGTGGAAATCGCCGCCAAAAAATCTTCGTCAGAAACTTCGGCTGGGGCATCGACCTCTGAGGTTTCCTCCACAGACGCAAAAAAAGTTGGCAACATGCTCAGCCCAACGCCTAAAGATGTTGTCAGCACACAGACCAATGTTAGAAACGCCAAAGCAAATCTGCGTTTTATGTTTCCCATCAAAAGCCCCTTTTTGTGTGATGTGGAAGAAACTTGCAGCCTCTTAAATTTCTTCTGTATTTATTTTAATATAATAAACAAAAAAAATCAAATAATTCGACTAAAAAACTTGCTAAATTCAAGAATTTTTTCTCGCGGCGAGAACGGCAAAATTTCAACGGCTCTTTCTTGCGGAAAATATACACAAAAAATGATTAAAATTTCTAAATTAATCTATCCTTGTTTTAGTCCTCATTTTATAAGCCTAAAAAACTCCAAAAATTTAAAAAATTCAAAAAAATAGAGAAAAATTGCAAAAAATTCACATTTTTTAATGATTTTTTCGCAATTTTTTGAAATTTTTATAAACACACGTCCAAAAGCATCATCACCACAAAGCCCAGCACAAACGCCCATGTGCCCCAACTTTTTTGTTCGGAGTGTATCTCTGGCAGCATTTCTTCCACAATTACATAAATCATCGCCCCAGCAGAAAAAGCCAAGAGCCACGGCAGCAGCGAGGTTATGTATGCCGCCAAAAAGAAACCCAAAATGGCAAAAATCGGTTCAACAACCCCACTTAAAGTGGCAAGCACAAAAGATTTTCCTTTCTTGCCCAAACTAAGTTGCAGCGGAAGCGCCGTTGCCAAGCCCTCTGGAAAGTTTTGCAGTGCAATCCCAAGCGAAAACATCAAGGCAGAGATTAGCGATGAACTGCTGGCAATGGCGGTTCCTATGGCAAACCCCACCGATAATCCCTCTGGAATGTTGTGGATTGTAATGGCGGTGAACATTTTGAACGCTTTTTTCCTTTCTTTTTGCGCCCCAACCGCAAAAAAGCGTGAGGAAATAAAATCTAAAAGCACCATAAACACGCAACCCAGCACAAACCCCAACACCACAGGGAAAAATGACATCTCGCCCCAAACGCTCTCCGCATTTTCAAGTGCAGGCAAAAGTAGCGACCAAAATGACGCCGAAAGCATTATGCCTGCCGCCAGACCAATGGTTATCATGTTCAGCAGTGCGGACGTTTTGCGAAAGAAAAAGACAAGCAAAGCCCCAAGCGTTGTCATGAGGCATGGCAATGTAAAGCCAAGCACAATAATTGCCGTTTCGTTCATGGCAGCCTCCCATAATTCATCCTATGGAAAAGCATAATTTTTGTGACAAAGCAAAAACAACAAAAATAGCCACGCTAATTTAAAGACAATGCAATAAAAAATTTAAAAAAATTAAAAATGGTGAAAAATAATAAAAAAAATATCAAAAATACGCAAAAATTACGCAAAAAATAAATAAAATACGTTAAAATTATAATAAAAAAAATTATTTTTTATAAATTACACGCATTTTTCATGTAATAAACAACGCAATTTTAGTCTTTTTAACAAAAAAATAGATATAAATTATAAAAAAATTAAAATTTTAAAATAAAAATCACAAAAAAAGTTGAAAAAATAGCATTTTTTAATAAAAAAACAAGGCTCACGCCTTGCTAATGCATTTTACTTTTTTCCTGTCGAGCCAAAGCCGCCTGCAAACCTTGTGTTCACAGCGGACAACTCATCTGCCTCAACAAAATCTGCAAACAAATATGGTGTTAGAACAAGTTGTGCAATTCTATCATATGGGGCCACAGTGCGAATTTCGTTGGAGTGGTTCATAAGGGCAACCATTATCTCGCCGCGATAGTCGCTATCAACAACGCCCACCTTGTTCGCTGGCGCCAGCCCTTGTTTGCAAGACAGCCCACTTCTTGCAAACACCAAGCCCATATAGCCGAGAGGCAGTTCAATTGAAAGCCCTGTTTTAATAAATACGGTTTCTCCCGGTTTTATTTGAATTTCATTATCTAAAAGCGCGTATAAATCGGCCCCAGCAGACATTGGAGTTCCATATGTAGGCATTTTTGCTCTCTCATCAAGTTTTTTAATTTTTACGTTCATCCTCTCCATTTTTCACCTCATTTTTAATTTTTTAATGTTTTTTGCCATTTTTTTTGTTTTTTTTGCCATTTTTTTTGTTTTTTTTGCAATTTTTAAACTTCATCATCGGCAAAGGTTACAACCCTGCCCTCTTTTAAACTGCGCTGCACATCTATAATTCGCTGATTGGACGAGCCGCGGAATTTCAGCCCCAGATTTTTCTTTTCTTCAACGAATTGACCGTCAACCAGAACATCAATATAGTTTAACGCCCCCTTGCCAGCAAGTTGCTCGAACAAAAATCCACTCCACACCCAAACAGTTTTGTTCGGAAAACGCTCTTTAAACGCCTTTGCCAGCCGCTCTGTGCCGCCAATATTGGTTGGATGCATTGGCTCGCCGCCCAAAATGGACAGCCCTGCAATAAAATCTGGCTGACACAAATCCAAAATTTTTTGCAAAACATCGTCAGTGAACTCCTGCCCACCGGCAAAATCGTGAGTTTCTGGATTGAAGCAGTTTTTGCAGTTGAAACTGCACCCCTGAAAAAACACCGAGACTCTAACGCCCGGCCCATTTGAAATATCCATCTTTCTAATTTTGTTATATCTCATTTTTCATCCTTTTTCTGCGTTTTTACAATTTCAAACAAATTTTCCTTCACGTCAAGCCTCCATTTCACTTTTATGTTCTTCATATCTCTTAAACTGCGTCATGTCCATTGAAAAAGGAAACAATTCTTCATCTTCTGTTACATAAACACGCATTTCCCTTTCCTGTTCGCAAAATTGTTCGTTTATATTCCTCATAACCTCTCCAACTAACAAAAGACGAAGTTTGCCTTCGCCTTGTTTTTTTTAGCAATCTTTGTTGTCTAAGTGCAGCACTCGCTCTTTAATTTCTTGCGTTCTGCCCTTGTTCCAGAAATTTGTGCCAATATAGCCGCAAGTTCGGCGTGCAACATTCATCTTTGAATGGTCGCGGTTGCCGCAGTTAGGGCAATACCATTCAAGGCCATCATCTATCTGCATTTCGCCGTCAAATCCGCACACTTGGCAGTAGTCCGATTTTGTGTTGATTTCGGCATACATAATGTTGTCGTAAATGAACTTGATAACCTCCAAAACGGCAGGAATGTTGTTTGTAAGGTTTGGCGCCTCGATATAAGAAACCGCGCCGCCTGGGCTGAGTTTTTGGAACTCGCTTTCAAGTTTAAGTTTTGAAAAGGCGTCAATTTCTTCAAACACTGGCACATGATAAGAGTTGGTGATGTAATCTCTGTCCGTGATTCCTTCCACAATGCCAAAGCGTTTCTTTAAGCCCTTTGCAAACTTGTATGTGGTGGATTCAATAGGCGTTCCATACACGCTGTAATCAATCTTTTCCTCTTTTTTCCATTCTGCGCAACGGTCGTTCATGTGCTTCATAACTTCAAGCCCAAACGCTTTGCCCTCGCC
Organism: uncultured Clostridia bacterium; assembly: GCA_947589655.1. Classification (GTDB taxonomy): domain Bacteria; phylum Bacillota; class Clostridia; order Christensenellales; family UBA1242; genus Caccovivens. The sequence goes on from CANQCE010000024.1 coordinate 5,335, forward strand.
GTTGTCGGTGTGGCTGTGACCAGTCATGAATTTCACGCACTCATAAAGCCCTGCATAGCCCAAAGAAATTGTGGAATATCCGTTGTGCAAAAGTTCGTGAATGCTCTCGCCTTTTTTCAACCTTGCAAGAGCGCCATGCTGCCAAAGAATTGGGGCAACATCGCTGGTGGCTTGGCTGAGCCTTTTGTGCCTTATTTGAAGTGCTTTGTGGCAAAGGTCCAACCTTTCGTCAAAGATTTTCCAGAATTTTGTCATGTCTTTGTCGGAAGAAAGTGCAACGTCCACCAAGTTGATTGTAACAACGCCTTGATTGAAACGCCCATAATATTTTGGCTTGCCGTCTTTATCAACATATGGTGTAAGGAATGAGCGGCACCCCATGCAAGGATAGCATTGCCCATTGCCGTTTTGGTCAATTTTAAGTTGTTTCATGACCTTTTCAGAGATGTAATCAGGCACCATGCGCTTTGCACTGCATTTTGCGGCGAGTTCTGTAAGATAATAATATTTGCTGTTTTCATGGATGTTATCTTCTTCCAAAACATACAAAAGTTTTGGGAAGGCTGGCGTGATGTAAATGCCCTTTTCGTTCTTCATGCCCTGCATACGCTGTTTTAAAACTTCTTCAATAATCATGGCAAGTTCTTCTTTGTATTCATCCGTTTCGCCAAGATACATGCAAACAGAAAGGAAAGGGGCTTGTCCATTTGTTGTGGTCATGGAGTTAATTTGATATTGGAAGGTTTGCACGCCGTCTGTGATTTCCTTCTGTAAGTCTTCCATAGCAAAGCGCTTAACCTGTTCTTCGGTTAAATCTCTCTCTTTATATTTTTGAACATATTTATTATAACTGTCGCGAACGAATGGTGCAAGGTGCGTGAGTGTTATAGTTGCCCCACCATATTGGCTGGAAGAAACTGCAGTGATAAGTTGTGTGGCAATGGTCATGGCGGTGAGGAAACGGTGAGGTTTTTCAATCATAACACCGTTGATGTTCGTGCCGTTTTGAAGCATATCTTCCAAATTTATAAGGTCGCAGTTATGGAGTGCGTTTTGAGCAAAATAATCCGCATCGTGAAAGTGAATTATGCCAGCATCGTGTGCCGCAACAACATCTTCAGGTAGCAAGAAACGGCGTGTGATATCCGTGCTGGTTATGCCAGCAATGTAATCGCGCTGAGTTGTGACAACGCGTGCATTTTTATTGGAGTTTTCTGTGTTCCAATATTCATTTTCGCCGTCAATAAGTTCCTTGATGGCAAGGTCGGTTGTGTTGGCCTTGCGAACAAGTGCGCGTTTGTATCTGTAAATGATATATTTCTTGGACAAGGCAAAGTGGCCAAATTCCATAAGTTTTTCTTCAATGATGTCTTGAATTTCTTCCACGCGAAGTCTTTCCTCGCCAAGACCTTCAATGTAAGAGAGAATGTCTTTAATCTCCTCTTTGGTGGCCCTTTCTTTTGGCTTAACCTCGGCATTTGCCTTTTCTATGGCAATTCTAATTTTGGATGGGTCATAATCCACAAACATACCATTTCTTTTGATTACTTGCATTTTATTTGCCTCCTAAAACCAAATTTCAAAATTGATTTTACAATATATATAGTAGTTTTGTCAAACAAAAATCACAAGATATGGTATTTTTAAAAAATTTTGACAAAATCCGACTTTCACTAAATTTTTCAAAATTATCCTGTCTTTAAACACCCCAAAATTCAAAAATGCTTGTTATAAAACTATAACAAAACTGCCTAAAAAATTTTTTGTGAAATCTATTCGTAAAACCCAAAAATGCGGTTTTTGAGGCTTTTTTGCCTGTTTTAACACCACAAGATATAGTAGGGTCTGTCCGTTCTCCTTAAAAGGCAATCAAGGCTTTCGTTTAATATTTCAAAGTTAAAAAATAAAAGCACCAATTGGTGCTTTTTTGTTGTTATTCTTTATATTCTTTAGGAAAAACAATCAGATATCTTCTAGGTTCTTCGCCCTTGCTAAGCGTTGTAACGCGGTCATCATCTTGCAGCGCCGTATGGATGATTTTGCGTTCGCTGGCATCCATAGGTTCAAACTTGTAATATCTGCCACTTTTTGCCACCTTGTCGGCAATTCTTTTTGCAAGCGCGGTTAAACTTTCCGCTCTCTTTTCGCGATATCCGCCAATGTTCAAAATGATTTTTTTATGATTGCTTTCGCAAACCACGTTCATTAAGTGTGAAAGTGCCAGCATGCACTCGCCATGATGCCCAATCAAATCGTTTAAACTGTCCCCTACAACGTTAATTCTAACAAATTTTTCGTCCTCGGCACGTTCAACTTGCCCTGTAAGCCCAAGAGCGTTCAAAACGCCTTGAACAAAATCTTCGCAAGAGATAAGTTCACGCTCTTTTTCTTCTTTTGGCTCTTGCGGGCAAATTTCCTCGTCTGCAACAATCCTAACTTTCCTTACTGGCTTTTCTTCTTCTGTTTTTTGTTCTTCTGCTTTTGGCTCAGGCTTTGTTTCCGATTTTTGTTCTGTTTTTGCATCTGCTGTTTTTTTCATGAAGTTTTCAGCAAAATCTTCGTCATTTTCTTCTTTTGCAATTGTTTTTTTCAAATTCTCTTTCTTTTCATACTTTTCAAGTGCATCTTCCGAAATTGTAACCAAAACTTTTGCCTTCTTTAAAAATCCGCCCTCGCTTAAAATTTTAATGTCCACATCTTCTCTGGCGGCTTTAAGTTCCAATAGAGCATTTTGCACCGCTTGTTCAATGTTCTTCCCTGTTGCTTCACATTCTCGCATAATATACCTTCTCCTTTTTTAGTCGGTTTTAGTTTAACATATTTATCTCACTTTTGCAAACCAAATTAAAAAATTTTGAGATTTTTAAGCCAAAATATGCCAAAACTTTTTGATTTTTCTTTGATTTGTGATAACATTCTTCCAAATAAAATATTTTTGGAGGCGTTTTATGCACATCACCCTGACTGGCAAGCCATGCAGCGGAAAAAGCACTGTGGCAAAAATTTTGGCAGATAAATACGGATTTCAAATTATTGGTGTTGGCGACATTTTTAAAGCCGAGGCAAAAAGGCGCGGCATGAGTGCAGAAGAATTTAATGAATACTGCTTAAAAGACCCTTCGTTCGACTTTTTTATCGACAACGAAACGCAGCGTTTGGCAAAAGAACTTGAAGGTCAAAAAATTATCTTCGACAGCCGCCTTGCATGGCACTTTGCGCCAAAATCGTTCAAAGTTTTTGTGGATATCTCCGAAGACGAAATGGGCAAGCGGTTGGCATATTCTGACCGCACTGGCAAAGAAAAAATTGAAGATGTGGATGAAGCAAGAAAGCACCTCATCAACCGTTTTAACCTTGAAAACCAGCGTTATCAACAAATTTATGGCTTTAACAACCTTGACAAAACAAATTACGACCTTGTGCTGGACAGCACCAACAAAACGCCAGAGGAACTTGCCCACGAAGTTTACGAAAAATGTGTGCAATATTATAAGAAAAAATAAACCTCTTTTTGTAAGAGGTTTTTTGTTAATCTTCCAAGCCTAAAAGATAATCCGCCGAAACTTCAAAATATTTGCAAAGTTCAATCAAAATGGCAAAAGAAGGCTCTCTTATTCCCTGCTCATAATTGGAATAAGCACTCATTGTCACGCCTATTGCTTTGGCAACATCCTTTTGTGACACGCCCTTTTCTTTTCTTAAACTTTTCAAACGCTCGTTCATTTAAGAAAATATTAACACAATACGTGTAAAAAAACTTGACAATACACAATTCGTGTGATTTAATATTAAATGAGGTGAAATATGAAATTAAAACGCAAATTTAACACAACCCCTATTATAGATTTTTTGGAAAGGGAAAAACTTTCCGTAAAAGAATTTTGCAAAAAATACGATATTAAAAAATCGGATTTTAAAAAAATTTTTCATGATGATTTTAGCGTTGGCAGTGAGGAGGTTATGAAAATCGCCGAGATTATTGACGTAAATCCTGCCGTGCTTTTTCCAAAAAAATAAAAACACCTTGATAAAAGGTGTTTTATTTTGTGTGTTTTATTTTTTATGCTTGTTTTGTGCTTTTTCTGGCTTGTAAGTGAGGGCGCGGATGGAGTTTAAAATGGCAAGCACTGTCACTCCCACATCGGCAAAGACTGCGGCAAGCATGGCAAGATGCCCAGTGACGCCAGTTAGCCCCAAAATGACAAACGCAAGTTTTACAACTGCTGAAAAAACAATGTTTTCAAGCACAATTTTGCGCGTATATTTTGAAATTTTAATTGCCGAAACAATCTTTTGCGGCTCATCGTCCACAAGCACAATGTCGCTTGCTTCAACGCTGGCAGGGCTGCCGTTAATGCCCATGCTTATGCCCACATCCGCCAGCATAAGCGAAGGGGCATCGTTTAAGCCGTCACCAACATACGCCATGTTCTGCTGCTTTGTTTTGTGGCTTTCAAGCCATGCATATTTATCTTGTGGCAGCAATGCAGAAAGTGCCTCGTCAATGCCAATTTCATCTGCCACTTTTGCAACGGTTGCAGGATTATCGCCAGAAAGCATAACTGTGCGCACTCCCATTTTTTTAAGCGCTCTGCAAGCCTGTATGGAAGAAGGCTTTACGCTGTCTTTCATGTCAATCTGCCCAAGTTTCGTTTTGCCTTCAAAAAGTTCAACGGCGGTGTTCTCCAATGCCTTGCTCTTTCTGCCCACAAAATATTTTTTGCCCTTGTATTCAAACTCCACACCGCGTCCAGCAATTTCTTTGATGTTTTCCGCCTTTGGCAGCCTCTTTTTTCCGCAAGAAGATACAATCGCCTTGGCAAGTGGATGCAAAGAGTTCTGCTCGCCAATGCTTGCCAAAAGCAAGATGTCTTTTTCGGACAGACCATCCTTGAAAGACGTCACTTTTTCAATTGAAAACTGCCCGGTTGTCAGCGTGCCAGTTTTGTCAAAAACCACTGTTTTAAGCCTAGCGCACACATCCAAATGGTTTGAGCCTTTAATTAAAATGCCGTGCTTTGACGCGTTTCCCAGCCCTGAAAAATACGCGAGCGGCACTGAAATTGCAAATGCACAAGGGCAGGAAACAACAAGAAAAATAAGCCCTTTGTAAATAGCGGTGTTAAAATTTTTGGTTGCCGCCCAAAAAATGCCCCAAACCAAAACGGCAAGCACCACAACGCCCAATGTATACCACTTGGTGATTTTTGAAATGAAAGTTTCGGTTTTGGATTTGTTCTTGGAGGCGTTTTCCACCAAGTCCATAATTTTGCTTACCGTGCTGCTTTTAAATTCTTTGTTTGCGCGGATTGTCAATGCACCGTCAAGCACCACACTCCCAGAAAGAATCTGCTCGCCTTTGTTGATGCTCACAGGCACGCTTTCGCCAGTGAGGCTTTGCATATCTATGGCAGAAGTGCCTTCCAAAACCACGCCGTCAAGCGGCACTTTTTCTC
>CANQCE010000025.1 GCA_947589655.1 uncultured Clostridia bacterium
CAGCGTGCTAGCGTTTTGGCTGGGCAGAGTTTTTGGCAAAAAACTTGTGGAATTTATGGTGGGCAAAGCCACCTGCGAAAAGTGGACAAAGTTTTTGACAGATGCAAAATATTCATTTTTTGTAATGATGGTTTTGCCAGTTTTTCCAGATGATGTGCTTTGCCTTGTGGCAGGGCTTACCGACATGAGTTGGGCATTTTTTGTGGGCACAAACCTTATTTCGCGTCCAATAGGCATTTTCATGACGTGCTATCTTGGCAGCGGCTCAATTATTCCTTATCACGGATGGGGGCTGGCAGTTTGGGCGGTGATAGTGGTTGTGGTGGCAGTGCTTATCATTTTAAGTTATATATATCGCTCGCAGATAGAAGATTTTATGCACAGGGTGTTCCGCACAAAGCCAAAAAAAATATCGCTTGACCCAAAAAGCGACAAAATTATTGACAAGGCATTAAAAGAAGATAAAAATAAAAAAAATAAGGGCTAAACCTTTTATGTTTTTAAAACCTACAAGGTGGAAACGCAAAAATATTTGCTGATTTTGCTAAAAATGATTGACTTATATCGATTTTTTTGTTTAAAATAAAAGAGAATGACGCGGAAATGAGAAAAGCGAAGAAAAAAACTGACGAAGATGAGCTTGCGAATTCTAAAATCAATTTTCAATTTTTCGATGTGTAGAGCTGGGCTCGGCGAGGAAAATTGAAAATCACGAACAGTGAAGGGAGATTGGGACGGGGAAACGAACTTTTAGGCGTTAGGAATTGGGGCCCCCGAAAGTGCTTGCCACTTTTGGGGAGAGGAACAAACAAGCGTTAAAGCGATACTTTTTGACCTTTAGGGCAAAAATGAGCAAAGAGCGTAGTTTGTGACGATTCCGTGTCGCCGTTAAAAAAGTTTGTTGCCTCCCCAGAAATTTTGGAGGAATAAACATGACCACAAAAAGAAAATTATGGTTTAGCATGGCTGCATTGGCGCTTACGCTGGTGGTGGCCGCAACGTCGGTGGGGATAACTTTGTCGGCATTGTCTGCCAATGTTAACAGCGGATTTTCTATTTCCTACACTGCCACCAGCGTGAACTGTGCAATTTATGGCGATTACACAACTGGTTCCACAACAAAAAGAATGACAAATGGTGAAAGCGACCATATTTATTTTACTGGCTCGAAAGAGGAAAACCCTGAGCAAAACTTTGACCCTATTGGAGAACTGACTTTAACAGAGGACAGCCCAACAGCAAAATTTGATTATAATATTTTCAATTTTGCCAACAAACCGCTTAATGTCACTGCCAAACTCACTGGCGAATATGAAAATTTGGACATTAAATACACAACAAAAACCATTTCCTCATCTCCAAGCACGCAAAACGGCACAGAAATGCCTTTTAGCACAGCCGTTCCGTTCTGTCTTTACAGCAATTTAGACGAACTGACATCCGCCGTCAGTTTCGTCAAAATCCCAACATTCTCAAATGTAATAGCAAAAAACGCCCTTGAAATGTCTGCGTTTATGATGTCTTACAAAACTGGCGCACAAGAAGCACTTAACACTTTGGGAACTTATGGAGATAGTTCTGCCAGCCCTTATACGCAGGAAGAATTAACTTATTTTGCAGGCACCTGTTTTTGCTATTGGGTGCTGTATCAATATTATTTGGGCAATGGTGAAGAAGTTATAAAAAACGCAAAACAAACACTTGACAGCATAACAACCCCAAGTGTTTTTAAAAACAAGGTTGATTTTTCTAACAATTTTTTGTATTACAAAGACTACCTTTTGTATTTTGATTTGGATTATCCTTTAAATACTAGCTCTCACACCCCAACCGACAGATACAACACCCCACTTATGGCAATCTTGTCCGATGCTGTGAACAGTGACAACCCAGTTTTGGATTTTGTTGATTATTTGGACTACGCTCACTTTTTGGCCACAAATTATTGGATTGAAGAAATGATTCCTCTGCCAACTCAGGTTTTGATTTACAACATTTACAACACATTTATAGAAAAAGGCACTCAGCAAGGAATTACGCTTGCCGAAAATGTTGCAAACAGACTTAAAGAATTTTCTTGGATGCTTGTAGAAGGTTTCGGATATACAGCAGAAAAATATTATCCAATTTTTCTGGCACTTCCTGACGAGCTGAGGCAATACAGCACTCAGGCAAACGGAACGGCTTTGGCAGAAGCAAAGCGGAAAGAATATTATAACCAAATTTATTCACAGGAAAATGACGCTTTTTTGCAAGAAATAACAAAATATGCAAAACAGCAAAGAGCGTTAATTTTGGAGTGTTTGAATGATAAAACTGGAAAATCGGGTATTAATCTTATTTTGGCAGACGAGTTTATTCCTCGAACCCAAATTGAAATAACCATTTCGGTAAAAGACACCAGCCAGCCTGCACGATTAACAAACGGCGGAATAAACTTTTCGCTCAGTTAACCTTTGCCGCCCACGAATTAGTTTCCCAGCATTTTCACCACCAGCACGGTCATGTCGTCAACAGCGTAGCCGTTGTTGCAGGCAAGCGCCCTGCCCAACAATTCATCCGCAAACTCTTGCGGATTTTTTGTTTTAATGGATTTTATGCACGATGTTATTGCATCATCGGTTTCAAAACTGTCTGCAATGCCGTCTGAAAGAAGAATGACAAAATCTTTTGCCGAGACCACATTTTTTATCGCTCGCGGCTTGCTTTCGTCAACAATCCCCAGCGGCAAAGCGCCTGTTTCCACGGCTCGGCACTCATCTTCGTTTAATATATACGACTTTGGCGATGCCATTTTTATAAAGTCGGCAATTCCACTCCTTTCATCAAGCACGCAAATGTCAAGTGCGCTGAAAATTTCTTGTTTGTGAAGTGCCAGCAATTTGTTCACAGTGGACAAAATAAGTTCATTATCAAAACCTGCCCTATAAAAATTTTCAACCAATGAAATGGAAAGTTCGCTTGCCGCCTCCGCCTTTTCGCCGCTGCCCATGCCATCGCTGATTGCAAAAAGTAATTTGTCGCTATCCAGTTTTGCAATGGAATAGGTGTCTCCGCTCACTTTCGAGCCATTTTTTGTGTGCTGCGCAACGCCAAAAATGCAGTCCAATTTTGGTGCAGAGCGAAGGTTCAGCACTGTGTATCCTGGCCGAACAGATGCAAAAGTTTCAAACACTGCCATTTTTTGCCCACAAACTTTGCTGACCACATCGGCAATCCTTGGCTTTGTGCTATCCTCGTTACGCACCACCACAGAGGTTTCCATGGTGTGAACATCTTTTTCAAAAACCACTGCATCGATGCAAATGATGTTGTGCTCGGTAAGCTCGTCCAAAATTTTATTCTCACGCTGGGTGTCAAAAGAGATGTTCTTTTCGCAATCTTTGGCTAAGTGCTGCATAATTTTGGATACGCCCAAAAGTTGGTCGGCAATGATAAGCTTGCTGGTGTCCACATCCTTAACCATGCCCATATACTTTTTGTATTGTGCCGTGAGCGTGTTTATACTGCCCAAAATTGCTGTGGTTTGCTTGCATCTTGAAGTTAGGTAAGACGGAATATCCAACAGTGTTGCCCTGCCTTTTTCGTATGAAATTCTGATAAGTTCATCAAACACTTTTTTTGTGCTGTCGGCAAAAGTTCTGTGGCAATGGTTTCGCTCTGGACAAAAAGAGCATATTTTCTCGGAAATTTCTTGCTCTAAAAGTTCTTGAACCTGTTCAAACGTCATATTTTCTTTAAGGAGTTTGCGGAAAATTATGTTTATATCGTTAAAAACTTCCGACAAATTCCCCAGCCTTCTGTGCAAAATTTCACGATTTCTGTTGACAACGTTTTTCATTGCCAAACGGTCTTTTGAAAGGTTAAATATCACTGCAACCTCTTTAAACCATTTTGCAGGCATCAACAAAAATAAAACACACGAGATAACCACTGGCAGGATTTCTATTATCCCAAAAGAAGAATAAAGGTTAAAATAAAAACCCAGAACCAACTCTAAACAAATTAAAGATAGCACCATGAACACGCGATAATTTCTTTTAAACAACAACACAATCAGTGCCCACATGATAAACGGTGCGATGAAAATTGGATTGTTGCTTGCTAGCAGTGAGCCAATTCCGCCCACCGCCGCAACAAGCATGGTGAGCAGCGGAGTGGAACAGAACGCAAAAACAAGCAGCACAAAACTCATAAAAAGTTTCAAAAAACTGAAATTTTGTATGTTTAATGTGTAAAGCCCACTGCAAATAACTGCAATAATTGAAAACAGCGAAACAATTTCCAAAGAGGTCAGCTTATTGGTGAACCCTCTTATGATAATCGCTTCGAAAATATTCATGCAGGCAAGCATAAAAAGCGTGCCGACCAAAACGCTTGCAAGTGAGAGCACTGGCGAAAATCCGCCAAGGATGTCAAACACAACCATTCCTGTTTGGCTTATAATTGAAAAAACAATAAACTCCCATTTTTTCATGGTTTTTTTGCATAAAATGTGAATAAAATATGGAAGAATTAGGCAAAAAATTGTAACAATAATGCAAATTGCATTATTAAACGAAAATTGGTGCAATAGTCCGCCCAAAATGTATGCTGGAACAAGCAGCCAAATTTTTTGGTCCGCCCAAGTGAGTGCAAAAAGCATGCCAAACGCAAACGGAAAAATGGTCATGTTTATGCTTGCGGCGTTTAACACAAAAAACAGCCCCACAAACACTGCAAATTCAATGATAAAAAAGAGATATTTGTTTAATTTCATAAAAAAACCTCTTTTTGATTTTAAAACAAAAAGAGGAATATTTTTTAAGCAAACTTTGCCGAATTATGACTGATTTTAATTTTTATTTGAAAATGCTCTATTGCCAATATTTTTGGAACTGCAAAATGCCGCAAAAAAGATGATAACAAAACTCGTTGCGATAATCTTCCTTTTGCAACAAAAGTTCCTCCTCAGGATTGGACAGAAATCCGCACTCCACCAAAATGCTTGGTGCAGGCGAAACATTAAGCACATAAAAATCGCCTGCCTTTGAAGTGAGTTTGGCATTTGCTATATTTTTGTTTAACGACAACGAAACATTATCGGCAAGTTCTTGCCCACTTTGCGAGCCTTGTGCGTAATACACCTGCGCCCCATGTGCCTCCGCCGATGGAAAACTGTTCATATGGATGCTAACCACAATATCTGGGTTGGACTTTTTTATTATTGCCTCGCGTTTTGCCATCTCCGAACGCTTTTTGTTGCTGGCAAGCGGAGAATAAAGCCCAGCCATGCTATCTCGGGTTAAAACCACCTTGTAGCCAAACTGCTCGCACACACTTTTTAACGCCAAAGAATACTGCAAATTCAGTTCACTTTCGCTAATGCCAGTTTGCCGCCCAACCGCCCCACCATCTTTGCCACCATGCCCAGCATCAATGACAATCACCTTTTGCGTGTTTGGTCTAAAAGTTGGCCTTATGGCTGTGAAATAAACAATAACACTTGCCACCACCAGCAAAAAGCAAGCCGCAAATACAAAATATTTCTTTTTCAAAACAAAAAAACTGTGCTTTTTGGAAAACATATTATATTTTATGAAAAACATAAAAAATTAAGAACAAAAAGGGGCTTTGATGAATTGAAAACTTGATAAAAAGGCGAGATTAAAAAAACAAAAACAATTAAAAAAATACAGAAAAATACAGAAAAAACCGCTCATTTTTTCAAATTTTAAAAAAGACTATTGACAACCATTCTCGCACATGCTATAATTAAGTGTAATGTAAGGAGGTTTAATATGCAAAACAATAATGAAACAGAAGAATTTGAAAGATATGAAATTATACGGTTGCCTGGTGGTCATTTTACTTACAAAGATGTAGTTACAGGCAGGCAAGGTACTGTAACATTTGATTCACAGCCAACATATTACAGCAAGTATGGCCTTATTTTAGGCACAACTTCTTCCTCTATTGGAACCCAAAGGAATTTTTATGTCAACCCAGAAGACGACCATGTTTTCGTTGCCAACGCTTTCGACTACCCACAGGTTGACCGTATTCCATATGGATTTGAAAAAATGCCAGAAGATTTTGAACATTTGCCAACCGAATGTTTTCGCGATAAGCGTTTTATTCAACGTTGTTTAAATTCAATAAGCGTAGCCTTAAAAGACCCAAAATATAAAGATGCTAAGAAAGCACAGGAACTTTATGCAACGGTTTGCGGGAAAGTAAAGAAAGAAGAAATTGCAATTGCACGCAAAGATGACCGTGAAGCAAGAAGAACTCCTGCAAACGAACATTTTGCAGCCGCTGTAAAAGAACTTGGGAAAAATTTTGCAAGAATAACAGTTAAAAACACTCGCGAAATTTAAAAGACAACCTTTTAAAAATTTAAATGTATTAAAATATAGAAAGGCATATCACTTTGATATGCTTTTTGTTTTTTTGAAATTTTGTTTGAAAAATTAAAGTTGTAAATTATTTTTTTTAAATTTTCTCCGTTTTTCATTTGCAAATTTAGCAAATTTGTTTTCCCTTTGCTTGACAAATAGTTGAAAAAAGTTGTTTAATTAAAACATGAAAAGAATTTTAATTGGGCTATGCTTAATATTTTTGTTATTTCCATTTGGAGTTTCTTTTGCGCACGCCCAAAACAATAATTTAACCTATATTGTTTCAGCAAACTACGCCCAAGTTTACAGTGAGGCAAATTGTTCCTCAGAAGTTTTGGGCACATTGCAGCATGGAGATGAAATTGTTGTTGATGCAACCGAAAACTTGCCAACAGAAGAAATTTGGCAGGACCTAACTTTCTACAAAGTTATATATCAACAGCAAAATGGATATGTTTTGGCAAACCTGCTCACAAAAAAAGTTGAACAAATTGAATCAATCCCAACCTTTAACGCCAAAACGAACGCCGATTGCAAAGTTTATTCAAACCCAGACGAAACCTCTGCCGTTGCGGCGGACTTAAAGCGCGGCACAAACATATTTTTGTATGAAGGCTACAACCGAAAATCAACTTTCACGGCAATCTCTTTTGTTCAAGACGGCAAAGTTTTATATGGTTACTTAAAAACAAAAGATGTCTCTCCAAACGGCATAAACCCAGTGATAATCACATGCGTTGTATTAATTTTGGCAGTTTTGGGCATTATTTTTGCCTGGCTGTTTATGAGAAACCGAAAAGCAAAATCGGCGATAAAAAAACAAAAACTAAAAAGTTCTTACAACTTAAAAAATTGAAAAAAACGCAAATTTTTTCGCGTTTTTTTATTTTTTTTGACACAATTATTTGAAATTTTTAAAAATTGGCTTTAAAATGGCAGCAAAAAATTTCTGGAGGGCAAAATGGCGCTTGAAGATTTTGACGATGAGTTAAGAAAAGAAATGTATTTTCAAAACAAAGAGATTTTGGGGCTTGTTGGGAATTTAAAAGACATCCCTGACAAACTGAACAATTTGATATCTTCGCAAAATTCTATGAAAGAAAATTTGGAAAATCAAATTAAGCAAATGCAAACAAAAGTGGATGGGCTCTCAACACACATGAGCGAAGTTGAAAACAACTTTTCGTCATCGCAAGAGGCTTTAAAAACGGATATTGCCGATATTAAAAGCAAAATTCAAACCATTGAAACCTCACAAACAGAGACGCAAAAAGAAATTAAAAATTTGCAAATCGCCCAAAGTTCCACAAGCGAGGATTTAAGTTCTTTAACATCAAAAGTCACACAAATTGTGGATGTTAAAATTCCAGAACTTGAAGGCAAAATTTCAACGTCAGGCGAAAAGCCTTGGGTTTTGTTATACGACAAAACCAGTTCCGACCCAAATATCAACCTTGGCGCCCCAAATGGTCTGCACTATGAAAACTATGAAAGTTGCTTATCATCAAAAGATTTTATGCCATATAACAAATTGCGGATTTATTTTGCCCCTGGCATTTCTTACCTGCAAACTTTTGAATTTGATATAAGCGAAACAAAACTTTTAGATGCTTACAGAAATGTTTTTCACTGTGTCAGTGACACCCCTGTTCTGCATTCGTCTTATGTTGCAACCATTACAAAAAATGGCAAATGCACTGTTTCTCTTGGAAGGATTTATAGATGGTATTTTTCAGGCACAAAACTTGTGAGAGATACTGTGGAAGGCGAAGTATACAACAGCACCCATATAGCCAAAATGGAAGTTCAAATTTAATTTAAAGGTGTTCGCTCTTTAAGGAAAGTGAACACCTTTTTTTCATACAAAACGCCTGCCACAGAATATGCCATAGCGTGCGTGGCGCCCTCAACCAAAAACTTGTCTCGCAAATTTTCTGGCGTTGCATTATACAGATTTTGCATGCACTCCACAGGCACAAAGCCATCTTCGCTGCCATGGAAATACAAAATTGGAATTTTGGTCTTTTTCACCTGCTTTAATGCTTCCGCTTTTAAAACATCAAAACCATAAACCCTCTTGACAAAACTTAAAGCATGCTTTTTAAATAAAAACAAGTATTTGTGCTTTTTGATTAAAAAATTAAACTCTTTGTCGGCACTATCAAAGGTGCAATCCGAAATTACCGCAACAACGTTGTCTGGCAATTTTTTCTCTCCGCTTGCCATGCAAACGGCGGACCCACCCATTGACAACCCAAAAAGAACAACCTTGGCATTTGGAGATTTTTCTTTTAAATATTCCGCCCAACTGCAAATGTCCAATCTGTCCAGCCAGCCATAGCCTATACAAGAGCCTTCGCTATCGCCATGCGCTCGGCAATCCACCGCCAAAACATTAAAATTTCTGTCGTGAAAAAGTTTGCAATAGGGTTGCATTTCCAGATAACTGCCCCCAAAGCCATGCACCACAATGGCGGTTTTGTCCGAGCCTGCATCAAAATATCTGCCGCAAAGATTTAAGCCATCAACACTTTTTATCCCAACTTTTTCAAACTTAACTTTGTCCCACCAACATAGGTCAATTTTATTTTCTTTTATTCTTTTTTCGGTGTCTTTGCGAAGCACTCGCATAGAAACGCTGCGTCTGGAAAAAATGAATTTAAAAAGTATTGCACCCACCGCAAGATAATATGCAAGTGCAAAAATTATCAAAGTCACTATCCAAGCAACAATTTTCATTTTCACCAACTTTTAATCAATAATTGCTTTAACAGGCTCGCCAGTGGAAGCATCTTGATAGGTCATCCAATAGCCAAAGCCTTTTTCATCGTCAAGCGGCAGCCAAATTGGGTAACCGTCCAGTTCTTCTGGCGGATTTTCATCAAATACCGAAGGCACGCCATAACAAACATATTTAACCTCGCCAGCCTCATCGTATAAAAGCCCAAACACAAAAAAGTCGCCCTCGTCTTCATATTCCACCTTCACCCATTTAGATGCAGGAAAAAGTTCTTGCAGGGCGTTCTCTGCTGGATTGTTTTCAAAAAGTTTATCAATTTGAGGCTTTAACCTGTCAAAAAACTCCAACTCAGGTTTCTCCTCGCTTTTTGTTTCTTGCGGTTCTGCCTTTGCTTCTTTTTCTAGCAAACTTTCCGCCTGAACTGGCTCATCTTTATAAAAATGATTTTTATAAATGCAATTTGCGCATCTAGCGTCACATAAAGCGCTGTCAATTTCTTGTTCAACCTGCCGTTTTTCTTCTTCTTGAAAATCCACGCCGTATTTGTCCAACACATTTTTTGTGTTTTCAAGGCTGTTTTCGGTGGATAGTTCTGTTATAATGCTGCCAAAAATGTCATCTTGGCTGCCCTCGCTTGAACCAAAAAGCAAAGGCTTTACAACCGCATTTTGAAAGTTGACGATTGCGCAAGAAAATTTGTTTGGTATGTTTTTTAAAGATATAAAAAACTGATAAAACATTTGCGACTTCTTGGTTAGCCCAGCCTTAAAAACCTGATTTCCACTGTAAAGCCCCAACGACAAAACTCCGTTTGGCTCATGCGGAAAATTGTATAGCCTTAAAGTTCCGCAAACGCCCTGCCCATCTTCTTCCAAAGATAGCACGGCTTTTTTATTTGTATTTTCAACATCGCTTAAAACAATACTTTTTTTCAACATACATACCTCACATTAAATATATTTTATAACTTGCGAGTTTATGTTGAAAATTGTTTAATGTTGTATTGTTGTAAAAATTTGTCTATTTTTGGCTTTTTAATTTGCTCTCCACAAATTTTGTTATGTTTTTAACAGAAAAGCCTGCATTTAAATAAACTTCATCGCCCACGCCGCTGGATTGATAATTTTCCACACCATAAAAAGCACATTTTTCTCCCAAAACTTTAAACCATTTGCAATCGTTACTTGCCTCTATGGCACAAACAAGTTCGGCATCTTTGCTGATAACTTTGTTCTTATATGCGGTTGGCTGTTTTTCAAAAATTTCTATACACGGCATGGAAACAACATTAACAGTGTATTTCTTTTTAAGTTCTGCCGCAACGGAAATGGCAAGAGGAACTTCCGATCCGCTTGCAACCAGCACAATTTTTGGCTTGTTAGAATTGTTCAAAAGTAAATAGCCCCCATTCTGAGCGCCTTCAAAAGATGTGCCGTCAACATGTGCCACATCTTGCCTTGAAAGTGCAAAACAAACAGGCTGATAGTCTTTTACACAAACACTATATCCTGCAACAAGTTCTTTTAAATCGCAAGGGCGAAAAACATTGTTG
>CANQCE010000026.1 GCA_947589655.1 uncultured Clostridia bacterium
CCGTATCATTCCACGGAACCGTTCCCTTGCTTCCGGCTTCCGATGTGGTGAGCCCCACATATTCCGTGAGCTTCTGCGTGCAGGCCTCGTCGGCAAACTCCTCCACGAGATAACCGATTCCTGCCGGAAGGCCTGTAGCAATCTTCGAATCATCATTGCCCAGAGCAAACACAGCCACGCCAGCAAGTTTTGGTGCTGCCGCAGGGGCAAATGCCCTTGGCACAACCTACGCCACAGCCATGGGAACAGAAAAGTGCATTGTGGATGTTTCAGTGCGAGTTAGTGTTAAAGATATATCGGCATCTGGCGATGCAACAGGGAATTTCAATTTTGTGCTGGATGGACTTGCGGAGGAACCAGAGGTTGGAGATATATGGAGAGTTGACACCAAAAGTTTCCACGCATACAGCCTTGAAGACCTTATGGGAAAAATTTCAAATGGTGCAGGGAATATTGATGCAATCAACAGCATGATTGAGCAAGACCCAGACCACAAAATCACCTCCGCAGATATGTTAGCAAACAATGGTGGCGAGGAAATTCTTGTAACTCTCGGTGGCTACACTTGGACCCCAACATATCTTTCTTACGACAATGAAGGCAATGTTATTTTAACACTTTGGATGAACGATTCCAGCGAACTTAATGGCAAAGCATACGACACCTCAAAAACATTTGGTTCAACAGGCACATCCACATGGAATAGTGGTTTTTCAGCAAGTGGTGACGTAACAAACATTCCATACCCACCCAACATGTATGGCACAAGTTATATGAGTGCAGTTGTATTGAACAACGGAGGAGGATATGCAACAAGCGAAGGTGCAACGGAACTGACAACAGCAACCCAGAATGCTGATTCTGCATTTGCACTGTTCACAATGGCAGACGGGGGATTAAGAGACTTTATTGTCACCCCAGAACATGTTTCATGGCAAGAAAGCGGACAGAATGCAAAGGCACTGATAAGCAACTTGTCATACAATCTTCCAAACGAAAATTGGGGAGATTTGACAAAAGTTCCGGACACAGATTTTTATTCAGCAGTTTACAATTACGCAGAAAAAACAGGCAATAATGCTTGGAATAATGACTGGCTTTGGTTGCCTTCATTGTCCGAAACTGGGGCTGATAACACCTCGAACGGAATTTGGGCAACTTCAACGGAACAACGTAAGAACACCACCTATTCTTGGCTGCGCTCTGGCAACGGCAATCGTGTTAGCGGTGCTTACCCCCTGACCTCCTCCGGTGGCGACTGGGACCTTTACAATGTGAGCAGTAATCACGCCGTGCGTCCTGCGCTGCACCTTAATTTAACCAAGGTTGCAAACAGTTTGTAATTAATAAAACTAGGGCAAATGCAGAGAGCGTTTGTTCTATTTTTTTGCTGTCTCTCATACTATATGGTATTCCATGGGAGGTTTTTATGGAAAATTACCAAATTTATGAGGATATCAAAACTCGCACCAATGGTGATATATATGTTGGCGTGGTTGGACCAGTGAGGGTGGGAAAATCTACCTTTATTTCGGAGTTTATGAAAAAACTTGTCATTCCAAACATTGAAAACAAAAATGTCAGGCAACGTGCTGTGGATGAACTACCTCAAAGTGCAGACGGCAAAACCGTTATGACAACTCAACCGCGCTTTGTGCCGAACGAGGCGGTTGCAATTACTCTTGCCGAAGATGTGAAATTGAAAGTGCGCATGATTGATTGTGTTGGCTATCTTGTGAGCGGTGCCATGGGCGTGACGGAAAACGAAAAGCCAAGGCTTGTTAAAACTCCGTGGTCTGACGAAGAAATGCCGTTTGAAGTTGCGGCTGAACTTGGCACAAAAAAGGTGATAACAGAACACTCCACAGTTGGCATTGTGCTGACAACTGACGGCTCTGTGACAGACATTGACAGGGCAAACTACATTGCAGCGGAAGAACGCGTTGTGGCTGAAATGGAGGAGTGCGGCAAGCCTTTTGTTATGGTGCTGAACTGCAAAAACCCAAACAGTGCCGAAAGCAAAAAGTTGGCGCAGAATTTAAGTGAAAAATATGGCTGCCAAGTTGTTGCTATTAATGCACTTGAAATGAAAGATACAGATGTTGACAGAATTTTTGAAAAACTGCTTTTAGATTTTCCTGTTAAAAGCATTAAGGTGGAGATGCCAAAATGGTTGCAAGCGCTTTCGTTTTCCAATCCTATCATTGCAGAAATTGTAAATGAGGTTAAAAATTTTGCAACGGATGTTCGCAAAATAGGTGATGCCAAAAAAGATACCGTTGTGTTCACAGAAAGCGAGCGTTTTGCCCCAATCACATTTAAGAACATTGAAATGGGCGAGGGGGTGATACGCTTTAGCATTGTTCCAAAAGACAACTTGTTCTATCAGGTGCTTTCGCAGGAGTGCGGTTTTGAAATTGCAGACGATTATCAACTGGTTTCTTATATCAAAAACCTTGCAGTTGCCAAGCAAGAATATGACAAGTTGAAAGACGCGCTTGCGCAGGTGGAAGAAACCGGCTATGGCGTGGTTGTGCCGCGTAAGGATGAATACACTCTGCAAGAGCCAGAGGTTGTTAAACAAGGTGGCAAGTTTGGTGTTAAAATTAAAGCCACGGCGCCAAGTTTGCATATTATAAAGGTGGATGTTCAAACGGAAGTGACCCCACTTGTTGGCAATGAAAGCCAAAGCCAAGACCTTGTAAGTTATTTAAATGAAAGGTTTGAAAGTTCGCCAGAGGACATTTGGGAAACCAACCTTTTTGGCAAGAGTTTGTATTCGTTAATTGATGACAGCATTGGCAGCAAAATTGTTTCAATGCCAGCCGATGTTCAAAGAAAAATGAAGAAAACTTTGGGAAGAATTGTCAATGAGGGCAAGGGCGGAGTGCTTTGCATTTTGTTGTAAAAGTTTTTGAAAGTTTGAGAAAATGCAATAAAGTTAAAAAAATAACAAAAAAAATTAAAAAAAGAGGCGAAAAAAACCTCTTTTTTTAATTTGCACATATTTGCAACAAGCATTTTTGCACTTTATTTAAAAAATATTAACATAATTTTGTTGTTGTGTTGCAAAGTAAGAATATGTATTTCAATTATCATGCCAAAGTTATGCGTTTGATTGAAAGTGGTCAGGCAGAGTGTTATGAATTTTTAAAGGAATATCACAAAATCTCGCCCTGCCTTTTGATTTACTTTAAAAATCATCCACCAATGCCAATCCGTGAACACAAATTTGACGAATATATGTTTTTGCTTGCCAAATACGGCGTTTTTGAAAGGTCGGAAAGCCCGAGCGAAAATAAAAAAAACGAAAAAATATAAAAAATTAGCAAAAAATGATGTAAAAATGCAAAAAAAATAATAAAAAAGCGAAAAAATGCGAAAAAATATGAGATATAAACATAAAAAAATAAAAATTATATAAATAAAAAACAAAATAAAAAATACGCGGCTGGGCGTATTTCTTTCAAGCATTATTTTTTTCTGGCTTTGGTGGCGGATTTTGTGTTTTAAAGCATTTGTATTTTTCTCTCAACTCGTCCGCTTGCTTGTAAATTTCGTCAAACATGGTGATTTTCAAACTTTTATGCACTTTTTCGCGCTGCCACTGCTTGATGTTGTAAATATGAAATCCAAATGGCAAAAAGAACACAATGCCCTTGCAGAAATGCTTAACAACTGTGTCTGGCTTTATCTTGCGTTGCTCGTTGAACCTGAACGGCAGATATTTTTTCTTGCCATATTTGTTCAGAGCGGTTTGGTCTGGCATTATCATCTTCTTTTCGGTGACCATTTTGCGACATTTTTCAAAAAGACCGCTCTCTTTCATGTGGCGAATGTTCATTAGCATCACGCCCGAGTTGCAATAGGTTGGCCTTATCCAAAAACGCCCCATATAATCTTTGCACGCGGCAAAATCGAAATTGGAAACATCAATGTCATACAACTGCTTGATGTCCGAGCAGCACATGGTGTCTATATCCAAATAAATTGCCTTGTCTGGAATTTCAGGAACAAAATCGGCAAGCAGGCGCAGGAGGCAATAAGGGGTGTATCCACTCTGGTGGTTCTTGCCGTGAATGAGGTGCTTTTTGTAAAGCGTTGTAACATCCACTTTCGTCACTTTGCTTTCAGGGTTCTTCTGTTGAACAACCTCGTTCAAAATTTCAATTTCCTTGTCCGTGAACGCCGAAAACTTTGGATTTTCTTCCGACAGATCCATTGTGAAAGCAAAAATGTTAAGGGGCTCGTTGGTGTATTTTGCCACAGAAAGCACATTCATCAGCAGCCCTTCAAAATATCCTTCATTCCCTGCATAAATAATTGGTATCATCTTTTCCTCTCTGAAAATTTGTGAGCGTTTTTGCGTCGCTTTATAGCATTATAGCATCAAATTTTCAAAACTCCAACTAACTTTATCTGTTTGCTGAAATTTGATTTGTTAAAAATAAAGTTGTCTAATATTTTTGAAATTTTGAGATGAGCTTTATTATTTTTTCAACATACTTGCAAAAGTAAGATTAATCTGCCAACCTGGAAGTTGTTTGTTGGGCTTTTTTAAACAGTTTGACTTTAAAATGTCGTTATGATATTATATATAAATCTTCTCGAGGGGCATTCATGATTGAAATTAAAGAGTTAACAAAAGTTTATAGAAGCAAAAGTGGTGGCAGTTGTGTGGCACTTGACCACATAAGTTTTTCACTGCCGGACAAAGGTTGCGTGTTTATTATTGGCAAGAGTGGAAGCGGAAAATCCACCCTTTTGAATATGCTGGGCTGCCTGGACACAATCACTTCGGGCGACATCATTGAAAATGGGCGCAGTTTTGCCAATCTTAAAGTGAGCGAGCAGGTTTATTATCGCAATTCAACAATAGGGTTTATTTTTCAGGATTTTCATCTTTTGGACAATTTGACAATTTTTGAGAACATCATGATTTCTTTGCAACTTCAGGGCGAGCATGATAAAGAGAGAGTGCTAAAGGTCCTTAAAGACACTGGGCTTGAAGATTTTGCAAATCGTTTTCCAAAAGAACTTTCTGGTGGGCAGAAGCAGCGCGTTGCCATTGCCAGAGCACTTGTTAAAAGCCCAAAAATTCTTCTTGCAGACGAGCCGACCGGCAACCTTGACAGCAAAACTACGCTGCAAATTCTTGATTTATTAAAAGAACTTTCCAAAGAAAAACTTGTTGTTATTGTTTCTCACAATTTAAACAATGCACACGCCTACGCAGACGAGATTATTGAACTTTCGGAAGGCAAAATTTTGCAGCATGTAAAGCGCAATCAAGATTTTGACAGCAGTTTGAGAGTGGAAGATGAAACCCTTATTATTCCTAGTGAACAAACTTTCAGCGATGAAAACATAAAGGCTATTTCCGCGAAAATGAAAAGCGGAAAGGTTAGAAGCGTAAAGCAAGCCAAAGGCTTGTTTTCTCCATGCAAAGAAAATGTAAAAGTGCCAAAAGTCAGCCCAACGCCGTTTGAGAAAAAGCATCTTAAACTTAAGGACACTGCGGCGCTTTCGTGGAAGTTTGCGCGCCGAAGTTGGCTGAAAATGGGGATATATTCTCTGCTAGTTGCGGCGCTTATGGCACTGCTTACAATTAGCCAACTTGTTATGAATTTCAACGGTGGCGAAGTTGTTGCCAACGAAATGGCAAAGCGAAATTTGGCTTGCAATTCTTTTATTAAAAATGAAAATGGAACTTATGAAAGCGTTGACACACAATATTTGGTGAATATTGAAGACGGTGACATCCAAAAATTCTATGATGCTGGCTACGAAGGCAAAATTTATCCGCTTATCAATTATTCGCTATATTTGGCAAGTGACAACACTCCTGTGCATCAAAAAAAGCTCGATATAAAAATTCAACCATATGAAATAGACGCCACTAGCGGTGTGCTTATAACGGACGAAAGTTTTTTAGAAAAAATATTTGGCGAGCTTGAATACATTGCGAAACTTGAAGAGGCGCAGCCCTATGGAATATATCTAACAGATTTTATTGCCGATGCATGTTTGATACAGCATTCAGATAAGATAAAATCCTATAACGATTTGCTTGGATATTACAACAAATTCACAAAGCATTGTTATGGATATATCAATGGGATAATTAAAACTGGATATAAAGAGCGCTATGGCGACATTCTTGAAAAATTGACCAATCCGCTAACACCTAAAACGGAAGTTGAAACGCTTTCCAAGTCTGACAAATGCATCGCTTTTTGCGATGAAATTTGCCAATATTTGAGCGTTGCTTACTCGTTCAATCCAAATTTTGTAGAAGATGTGGTGCGTTCAGGCGTAAGGCAATTCACCGGTTCTGGAAATAGCACTTTTGAATATAACAATAAAGAATACAAATATATTGAATCATATTTTTCCAATGACATCATGGATGAAAACTTGACACTAAATGACAACGAAGTTTACATGAATTATGACACTTATAACAAACTTTTTGGAACGACATACACAAAAAACAACTTTAATTTATTTACTCCTCATGAAGTGAAATTTTCGTATTACAACTGTTGTGACGAAAACAAATCTAACAAAAAAGCAGAAATAACTTTAAAATTTATGGGCTTGCATAATGGCTATACGCTTTTTGCCGACAATATTTTCCAAGAAATTCAACCAATTCAGATGTTCACTTTTGGGCTTTATTTTGACAATGGCAGCCAGACCGAAATTTTTATAAACACTGCCGACCAAAACGGCTTTTTGCCAAATTCCACCATTGCAAGTTCCATCGCAACAATGGCAAGAGTGGTAAAAGTTTTTTCAAAATTGTTCAGTTTCATTTTTATAATATTGTGCGCCTGCATTTTGGCAATTTTAATTCAGTTTAGCGTAAAGAATGTTAAAGACAAAATTAAAGAAATCGGTGTGATAAAGGCACTTGGCGGACGCGGGAAAGATTTGATGTTTATCTTTGGCTTTCAAACGCTTGTGGTTGGAGTTTTAATGACGTTGCTTTTTGTGGGATTATCTTTTTTGTTTGTAAATTTTTCTAACAGCATATTGGCTTTTTCGCTTGTTAGGCTTGCAAAAAATTCGTTAGTTCTAAATCTTTCGTTCTTATCGGTCAAGTGGCAATATTTGCTTCTAGATTGCCTGCTGGCATTTGGAATTATTGTTGTTTCCTTTATAATTCCAATGCTTTTGCTTCGCGCAATAAAGCCAACCAAAGTTATCAAGGCAAACGAATAGCCAAGTCATTTCGCAAAAATTTGGTATAAAATTAGTAAAGCCCTAAAAATTTTGTTACAAATTGACTGTCTATATGTTATACTTATTGTAACTATAAACTAAGGGGCATTTATGAACTACACAAAAGAGAGTTTGTTAAATATAATGAAAAACAACTGTAAGTGCGAAATTGAGCACGATGTTGTTTTTGGCGACTATGCGGTAATGGATTCAGTTGATGCATTCAGATATTGTGTTATTACTGGAAGTGGATATTTAAAACCATCAGAGCCAGAGTTGAGAAAGATATTTAAACGCGACATGTTTAGAGTTTTCAATCAGGCTTGTCAGTATGACCTACAATATGGTGTATTTGATGAAAAAAAACTCAAAATTATAAATTCAACAAAGAAAATGTTTGAAAGATATCCTTTCATCTTGGATGGCAAAAAAAGAATTTTGTTTGTTGAGTATTCTGGCAAGACATTAAATGGTGAACCAATTTATAATCATATATTAAGAGATTTGGCTATAAAGGCTGAAAGCAATGGTTTTAAATCAACAGATTTTATTATCACATTAGTAAATTTAGATAAAATTAAGGATATGGAATCGTTTTTTGAGTATTTGATTTGTGAGGATTATTCTGAAAAAGGATATATGACAGATTCTCAAGTGCCTTTCTTTTATGCAACCGGCACTCCAGATATTGCGGCATATACCATGACTGAATTGTCTGCACTACTACACGAGAAGTTTGGGCTATATGCTTGTTCCTTTTTTGAGTTAATGCACTTAGAGTATTTGTCAAGTAACGGAAAACAAAATAATAAAATGGAAGATGTTGTTTTTGAAGTAAAAACAGGCTCAACAAATGGCAGTCAAATTGTCAAATATATAGACAAACATGTTTTTGATAGAGCATATGAAGTCATTGCTCACAAGAAGCAAAAATCAACATATGCAGGGCTTATTTCCTTTGATGAAAATGGAAAGAAAAAGGTGGAACATGATATTCAATTAGATGCAATCAACAAGCAAGAATATAAGAATTGGCTCAATGATTATGCGAAAATGTATATTTTAGCAGGACTAGATGACGAAAAGTATAACAAATTTCTTTCAGAACGCTCAATTACGAGAAAAGATGAGTTAATCAAAGTTATAAAAGAATTATCGATAAGAGAAGTTTTTTTATTAGGAGAGTAATTATGCCAAAGACAGATGATATTATAAAAGAAGAATTATCCTCAATAGGCGATTATAAAGGTTTGAAAAGAAGAGGTTTTATTGGATCTTCTAATTTTGACCAAGAGTTGTGGGTTAATGGTGGTTTAACATTTACATATTTGGGTAAAGACTGCGGCTCAAACGACTTTGCGTGGTATCGCGAAGAGAAATGGGTTGACCCCGAATCAAAACAAACTTGCAATTATAAACCGATAATTGTCATTGAAGGGACACATTGCTTAAACACCGGTTCCTATGGAACCGCTCAATTACAGAGGTTTCATCATGCATACGGACCTTTTAGGAACGGCATAATTTCTATCTACTATTTAAAAGAAGGAAAGCATGAAATAAGGCATGATTTGTTAGCAGCTGCATACTATGCCAATATAACATATGATTATCTAAACAGAAAAACATGCTACATAGTTACGGATAAACTTTCGCATATTGAAACACTGGTGCATCTTGTTGGAGATTATGGTGAGAAATCGGATGAAGTTTGGCGCTATATTCAGCACTTGGTTGAAGGAATGAAAGTTCAGTTTCATAAATATTATGATAGGCATGAATATAAAAATTTTGAAGAATACTTGAATGAACGATGTGTGTTCAAAGAAACAAACGGGAATTGGATTAAATATCTAGGGCCTAAAATAGAAAGTTTTCTTGATTCGTCAATTCGTTATGGTCACATTGTTTTAGGGGAGGCTTTTGTTGCAAATTATATGCTCAGAGGGTCAAAATTATTGAGCCCTGATAAAACGCTTGATTACTTTTTTCCTTTGATTGACAAAAAAGGTCTTGAAAAACTCACCACTACCTTAAAGCACGATAAAGAATTTTTAATTCTTTCAGGTAATCAGGATTGGCGAATTCTTACAATAGACGATGTGGAGTTTGACGATAAATCATTGAAGGATAAAATATTGCCTTTCAGAAAAAAGAATTTAAACGACAACAGAAAAGAATGGAATGTTGTTAGGAAACAAATAGAGTATGCTCTTAAAAATAATTTATTTACAATTGTCCAAAAATAACTTGATTTAGACTTACACTAAAAGGAGTGACGAATGTCGGAGTATAAATTATATTTCAAAAACAAAAAGAGGGAGATTGTGCCTGTTGAAGATGAAAAGATAAATGCCCAGGCTATAAAAACTCTTGAAAAACTGAAAGATATGTATGCGGACAATATTCCAAAAAGATTTTTGGATAGATGGAATCATGTTAAGCTATACAGTCCTAAAGGAACAATAGAAACAGCAAAGGCAATTATATTGGATGGCAAAGAAGGTGCCTATGACCTGACTAACAAATTAAACGATTTGACGGGAAAAGAATGGACTAAGTTCACATGTTCGTGGTTTATTTTTAATGCTCTTCCAAGCGATATTAAAGAAGAAAAATTGTTAGGATTAGGAACGGAAGAGCATCCTGCCACTTTTTCACCTACAATGATATCTGATTTCATAAATTTTTTCACAAAAGAAGGCTCAAAAGTTATTGATCCATTTGCAGGAATCGGTAGCACATTGGTTGCATGTCAGAGGACTGGAAGAATTGGTTATGGAATTGAGTTAAACAAGAAATATTATGATATAATCAAGCAAAGAGTTCCTGAATTTAGAGCAAACATTTTCAACGAAGATTGCAGAAATATTGATACTCTTGGAATAAAAGAATTCGATTTTTCAATATCTTCCCCACCTTATTGGGATGTGTTAAATAGAAGCACTGACGGATTTAGGGAAGATAGAGAAAATAAAGGATTGGATGTAAAATATTCAAATTCAAATTTGGATCTCGGAAATATATCTGATTATAATGTATTTTTAAATGAAGTA
This sequence comes from uncultured Clostridia bacterium, assembly GCA_947589655.1. Lineage (GTDB taxonomy): Bacteria > Bacillota > Clostridia > Christensenellales > UBA1242 > Caccovivens. The sequence continues at coordinate 10,284 of CANQCE010000026.1, forward strand.
TGTTCAGTCTATGAAAAATTGTATGATTTGTTAAAGGATGGGGCATATGTTGTCATTATAGTCAAAAATATAAAGAAACAGGGTAAATTATATCCTTTGGCTTGGGATATTGCTAGAAAACTCGGCGAAAAATATGTTCTTAAAGATGAAAAAATCTGGATACAAGACGAGATAAGCTTATCACCATATGGATATCCAAATACATGGGCTAGCAATATATTGCATCACTATTGCATCGTGCTG
>CANQCE010000027.1 GCA_947589655.1 uncultured Clostridia bacterium
CACTCACTTGGCAGCGACATCAACATGGCTCTCGACCAATGCACCGAAGCACCAGCAAGTTATGCGGAGGCAGAAAAGGCTGCCAATCTTTCAAAAATTTGGCTGGAAAAATGTTTTGCGGCGCATAAGGGTGGCAACCAAGTGCTTTTTCCTATTGTGCAAGGCAATTTGTATAAGGATTTGCGTGCAAAATGCGTGGATTACTGCAAAGATTATGCAAGGTGTGGAATTGCGATTGGTGGGCTTTCAGTGGGCGAGGAAAAGCGCCAGATGTATGAAATCTTGGACTTTTTGCAACCAATTTTGCCACAAAAAATGCCTCATTATTTAATGGGGGTGGGCAGCCCAGACTGTTTGGTGGAAGGCTACGCACGCGGAGTGGACATGATGGACTGCGTTCTGCCAACGCGCATCGCTCGCAACGGCACGGCTTTTGCAAAGATAGGCAAAATGGTGATAAAAAACTCGCAATATAAGGATGATTTCAGACCGATTGAAGAAGATTGCCACTGCTACACTTGCCAGCATTTTTCAAGGGGATATATCCGCCATCTTATCAACGCCGGCGAAATGCTGGGGGCGGAACTGCTTTCTATACACAACTTGCATTTTCTTATTAAACTTGCCGAGGACTGCCGTGAAGCTATCATGGGAGATTATTTCCCAGAATTTAAAGAGGAATTTCTTAAAAACTATTATATGGGCGGCACTTTTTAAAATAGGCGCTTATAAAAAATAATACGGCTGAAAGGCTTTGATAGGGCTGAAAAATTTTAGGCGGCAACAATTTCCGCCGTTATTTCATGGTCTAAATCTGTTCGCAAAAGACAGGTTTTACGCATAGATAGTCCATATTTTGTGTATTATGCAACATAACACTCGCAAAATATGGCATTTTTTAAAATCTCGTTTTAATCGGCATTTTATAAAATATCATTTTAATTTGAATTTGCTTGCAAAAATTTGTTTATCTTTTGCTGTATCTTTATTTTTTAACTTTATGATGTTTTTTGATGTGCTTTCTAATATCGCGTATAGATTTCTTTATTTTTTAAAATTTTTCAATGTTCTCTCTAATTTATCGCACTCTTGCTTTAATCGAGCAACATCTTTTTTTTAGGCAAAAAATCTCTGCTATCCGCATCTTTCCAACTTTTTAGATGTTTTTGCCTTTTTGGCTTATCTTCCAAAAATAAAAAAACGATGGCAATTTCTCTGTTCCGTTTGCCATCTTTCAAACTTTCAAATTTCAAAATCTTTGTCATTTTCCTTTTATGTGCAACGGCTCATTGTCAAAATCAAAAAAAGTTCGCAAAAAGTAAAATATGTTGACTATGTTTTATCAACAACTTAAACTTTAACGTCCGCAAAAAAGCATACGCATTTTTTCGTGCGCCAAAATATAATACAAAATTCCGCAGGCTATTTACAGAATTTTACATGAAAAATCATCAACTATTTCTTTGTGATGATAATATCCCCTTGAAGTTGCAGCTTCTTTTTTTGGTTCGGCTGCTGGTTTTGGTGTTCTGTCCTCTGGCAGTTTGTAGTCCATCATTGCTGCAAAAAGCAGCCCGTCATCTGGTTTTGGTAATTCTTTTGATGTTCTTAATGAATGAAAACTAAACATTTTTATTCCCTCCCTTTGTATATTTATACAATATTTTTTATAAATTTCCAAACAATTTTCAAAAAATTTTTAATTTTTTTTAAAATTTTTTTCCGAATTAAAAAAAGTGCCTTTTAACGAACATATCTATTCGTAAAAAGCACTTTATAAGTAACCTTGACCCTAATTTTATATGTTAATCTGCTTTCTTGGTTGATTTCTTAACAGATTTCTTGATTTCTTTTTCTTTCTTTTTATAGTAATCTTCAATGGCGGCCTTTATGCTTTCTTCTGCCAAAATTGAACAATGTATTTTGTGTGGTGGAAGTTCGCCAAGAAGTTCAATGACCTGTTTGTTTGTCACTTTCAAAGCCTCGTCTATGGTTTTGCCTTTAATAAGGTCGCAAGCCATATCTGTGGAAGCAATTGCTGCGCAGCATCCAAAAGTTTTGAATTTTGCGTTTTCAATAACTCCGTTGTCATTGATTTTTAAATACATTTTCATAATATCGCCACAAGCGGCATTGCCAACTTCTCCAATTGCGTTTGCGCCATGCATACCGCCAGCATTATGTGGATTTTGAAATCTATCTATAACAGTTTTGCTATACATTTTTATACCCTCCCTGCTTGAATTGGTGAAATTGCACGAAGTTTTGCAACCACCTTTTGAATTTCATCTGTAACATAATCTACATCCGATTTTGAAATGTTTGTTCCAAAGGAAATGCGTATTGAGCCCTGTGCAACTTCATCTGGCACGCCCATTGCCTGCAAAACATGTGATGGAAGCAAAGATTTTGATGTGCAAGCCGAAGCGGTGGAAACACAAATTCCTGCAAGGTCCAAAAGCATTAAAATAGATTCCCCTTCAATGCCATAGAAAGATACATTTAAAATGGCATTTGATTTTTGATGAGGATGCCCATTTACCTGAAAATAGTCCACTTTTTCAGAAAGTTTTTCAAGGAAATAATCGCGGATTGTTTTCAGCTTTTTGTTTACCTCTATCAAGTTTCTTGTGGCAAGTTCAATGGCCTTTCCAAAGCCTGCAATTCCAGCAATATTTTCTGTGCCGGCACGCTTGCCACGCTCTTGGCTGTTTCCGCCAAAAGTGATAGGGTCAATTCTAACGCCGTTTTTAACGTAAAGTGCACCAACGCCCTTTGGGCCATGAATTTTATGAGCAGACATGGAAAGCAAATCTATATCCATATCCTGAACATCAATTTTCATGTGGCCAATTGCTTGCACGGCATCAGTATGGAAAAGAATTTTGTAATCATGTGCAATTTTTGCAATTGCTTTGACATTTTGAATTGTGCCAACCTCGTTGTTTACAGCCATGATGGAAATTAAAATTGTATCTTTTCTTATTTCATGAAGAAGTTGTGCCATATCAACAAGCCCATGCTTGTCAACATTAAGATAAGTAATTTCAAAGCCTTCCTTTTCAAGTTGTTCGCAGGCATGAAGCACCGCATGATGCTCTATTTTGCTTGTGATAATGTGTTTGCCCTTGTTTGCGTTTGCATGAGCAACCCCAATAATAGCCCAGTTGTCAGCCTCTGTGCCGCCGCTAGTGAAATAAATTTCGTTTGCTTTGGCAGCATTTATAGCGTTTTTAACGCGGTCACGCGCTCTGTCCAAAATTGCAACTGCATCTCTGCCAAAGCTGTGAAGTGAGCCAGCATTGCCATAAATTGTGTTGAAACAAGGCAACATTTCCGTCATAACCTCGTTGGAAACATAAGTTGTTGAAGCGTTGTCCAAATAAATTTTTCTGTCCATAATCCTTCCTTTTAAATGTGAATTTCAGTGTTATTTTAACACTTAAAAAGGCACTTGTCAATAGAAAAGTTTTCTATTTTTTTGTTTTTTTTAGACATATTTCTTTATAGTATCAGTTAAATCGGCTTTCGACCAAAGCCCAATATGCTTTTCTTTCTGTTTTCCGTCAACGAACAGAATCATGGTTGGGATGCTCATAATTCCAAAACTTCTTGCCAACTTTTCATCCTCGTCAACATCAACTTTAAAGATTTTCACATCATTTTCAAGTTCTTTTTGAACTTCTTCCAAAACTGGCGACATCATTTTGCAAGGTCCGCACCAGTTGGCGAAGAAATCAATCAGAACAACCCCTGATTTAATTTTTTGCTGAAATTCTTTTTCTGTGATAATTTCCATTTCAACCTCCGTTTATATTATAAACCCTTTTGGCACAATTTTAAAGCGTTTTTAAGTGTTTTCACAAATTTTACAAATCACGTGTGCAGCCATAACGCATCCGCACATGCTTGGAAAATAAGAAATGCTGCCAACCGTCCGTTTGCCAACCGTGTTTTCGGCATGTGGCAACTTTATGCTCTCTGTTTGACACACAACAACATCAAGGCTTAAAACTCCACGCTCTCGCAGTTTTTTACGCATACATTTTGCCAAGCCATCGTGAGTTGTTTTGTAAATATCTGTTACACTGAATTGCGGAATACAAATGCGATTTCCTGCGCCCATGGCAGACACAATGTTCAAGTTGTTTTGTTTGCAATAACAAATAAGTTCCACTTTGTCGGCTATTTGGTCAATGGCGTCCAAAACAAAATCTGTATTTGGCGAGATTAACTTGTTAATATTGTTTGCCGTTAGCCTTTCGGTGATTGCTTGAACCTTGCATTTTGGGTTTATCTGCAAAATTTGCTCTTTTAAAACCTCTGCCTTCAACTTGCCCACGGTATTAACATTTGCCACAACTTGCCTATTTATATTGGTTTCATCAACCACATCAAAATCTATAAGCGTAAAATTTTCAACCCCAGCCCTGGCAAGACAAATGCTGGCGTGACCACCCACGCCGCCAAGCCCAACAACTGTTACATGGCTGCTTTGAAGTTTTTTTAGGCCTTTTTCCCCTAGCAAAAGTTTAGTTCTATCGTTCCACATTTATCAACCCTTATCAATATCTTGTGGTGTTATGCCAAAAGAGTTCTGCATATCTCCACAAGATATGCTTTACAAAACATATTTTTTAAGGTCAAATTTTTGTTCTTTGTCTTTGAACACATTTTTAACATAGGTTCTATCAATAACAACATCAAGCATAGGATGTTCGCCAGTTGCGTTAAACGATACATCCTCCAAAACGCTTTCCATAATGGTGTGCAAACGCCTTGCACCCAAATCTTCGCTTGTTTCGTTTTCTCTTGCCGCCATTTCAGCAATTTCGTCAAGTGCATCGTCTTTAAAAATCAGGTTGATATTGTCAACCTTTAAAAGATTTGAATATTGCACTGTAACGGCATTTTTAGGGGTGCTTAAAATCTTCTTAAAGTCCTCTTTTGTTAAACTTTCAAGTTCCACCCTGATTGGGAAACGCCCCTGAAGTTCCGGTATCATATCCTCCATTTTAGCAACATGAAATGCCCCTGCGGCTATAAAAAGGATAAAGTCGGTTTTAACGTTTCCATATTTGGTTGGCACGGTGCTGCCTTCCACAATTGGAAGAATATCCCTTTGCACGCCCTCTCTGGAAACATCCGCACTGTTGGTTGCCTGACTTTTGCCAATAATCTTGTCAATTTCGTCAATAAAAATTATTCCCTGTTCCTCCGCCAAAGTGATTGCTTCTTCGTTCACATTGTCCATATCTATAACTTTGTCGCTTTCTTCTTGTAAAAGCGCCTCTCTGGCATGACGAACCATCATCTTCTTCTTTTTATGCTTTTGCGGAGTGAGGCCTTCAAACATTGAACCAAGTGTAATTTCATTCCCACCAAACGCCATCATTGGCTTTGGAGTTTCCAGCACAACAATTTCAACAATCTCGTCCTCGCACTTTCCAGAATGCAATTCATCAAAAAGTGCCTCGCGTTGAACATCAACCATGGTTACACGGCGGTTTTGAAATAAAGCGTCAACAAGTTTGTTCTCCACAATTGGCATAACCTTGTCTTCAACCTCTTTCTTCTTGTTGTCTTTAACCATGCGCACGGCAACTTCAACCAAATCGCGCACCATGCTTTCCACATCACGCCCAACATAGCCCACTTCGGTGTATTTGGTTGCTTCAACCTTAACAAATGGCGAGCCCACAAGTTTGGCAAGACGCCTTGCAATCTCCGTTTTGCCCACCCCAGTTGGTCCACTCATAACAATGTTCTTTGGAGTGATTTCTTCGCGGCTTTCTGCAGGCAGCCTGCTTCTGCGATAACGATTCCTTAAAGCAATTGCCACCGCTCTTTTTGCCTTGGTTTGCCCTATTATATATTTATCCAGTTCTTTTACAATTTGTTTTGGTGTATAGTTCATTTTTGCCTCCTTACAGTTCTTCCACAATAATGTTGTCGTTGGTGTAAACGCAAATTTCGCTGGCTATTTTAAGCGATTTGTATGCAATATCTTTTGCGCTGTCTTTGGTGTTCTGCACCAGTGCTCTTGCCGCTGCCAAGGCATAGTTTCCGCCAGAGCCAATGGCACAAATGCCGTCTTGAGGTTCAATCACCTCGCCAGTGCCAGAAAGTATTAAAATTTGGTTTTTGTCAGCAACAATCATCATGGCATCAAGTTGCCTTGCCGCTTTGTCTTCACGCCAAGTTTGTGCAAGTTCCACAGCGCTGCGCATTAGGTTGCCAGCATATTTATTTAGCATCCCTTCAAACCTTTCGCTTAATGAAAATGCATCTGCAACAGAGCCAGCAAAACCCACAACAACATTGTTGTTATAAATTCTTCTAACCTTTCTTGCATTGTTTTTAAAGATAATGCTATTTGACATTGTAACTTGTCCATCACCTGCAACCGCAATTTTATTGTTGCGTTTAACTGCACAAATTGTTGTGCCTCTAAATAAATTTTCCATATTCTCTCCTTTATCGTTCTGCATAAATTACTCCTGATTTAATCTAATGTTATCTTGCCTAAACGGCCTTTGCGAAAATCGTCTATAAGCATTCTTCCAGCGCGTTCAATGTCTAATTCGCCGCCGTTTTGAACATATTTTCGCACTTTTGCAATATCTTCCAGATTTTTGGCGCCTGAATATCTGTTTGCAATAACATCTGGCTTGATTTCTTGCAGTAATTCCAAGAACTGAGTGCCAAGTTCCACAAAGTCCAAAAGTTCGTCACGCACACTGCCAACATATGCAAGTTTCTTTGCCACCTCTTGATTTTCTATGTTTGGATATAGCGTTCCGGGGGTGTCATAAATTTCAATGCAATCGCCCACCGACAGCCATTGCCCACGCATCGTTACGCCAGCACGGTTGCCAGTGAGAGTTTTTGCCTTTCGGCAAAGATTATTCACTAAAGTGCTTTTTCCGCAATTCGGTATGCCAACAACCATGGTGCGCACAGTTGCTTTAACGCCTTTTCGCTGGTATTTTTCAATTTTATCCGCCGCCAGTTGTTTGATTTTTGATAGCACAACCTCACTTTTGCCAGATAATGTGCTGTTGTAAAGTAAAAAAGCGCTTTTTGCATTTTGAATTTTTGGCAGCAGAGCCCTCACGCGAGCCTCATCTGCCATATCAATTTTGTTTACAACATAAAGCACTGGTTTGTTTTGCGTAAGGCTGTCCAGGCTTGGGTTGAAGGAAGAAATTGGTATGCGTGCGTCAAGAACATACGTGACAACATCCACTTTTTTAAGTTGCTCACTTATGTCCTTTAAAGCTTTATTCATATGCCCAGGAAACCAATTTATTTTCAAAAACTCCTCCTCGTCACAAACTGCACTCTTGCTCATTTTTGCCCAAAAGGTCAAAAAGTATCACTTTAACGCTTGGTTATTCCTCTCCCCAAAAAGTGTCAAGCACTTTCGGGGACCCTATAACCTATTTTGATTAAAAACACATATTGTGGTATTATGCATTGCATATTACACAATATCTAGTTAAGTAAATCTTTTCTTAACTTTTTTGTGCGTTTCAGCCTTTCTGCCTGACGCCACTTTTCAACCTCTTGATGATTGCCAGAAACCAAAACTTCTGGCACCGACAACCCCTCAAAAACCTGCGGCCGCGTGTATTGCGGTTCTTCCAAAAGTCCGCTTGAAAAACTTTCGCTGGTAAGGCTGTCAGCAGAGATAACCCCATCAACAAAACGTGCAAGGGTGTCGATAATCACCATACTAGGCAGTTCGCCACCTGTAAGCACATAGTCCCCAATGGAGATTTGTTCAATAGGCAGAAGTTGAAACAGCCTATCGTCCACACCCTCGTAATGCCCACAAATGAAAACTAAATGCTCAATTTTGGACAATTCTTCCGCCATTTTGGCTTTAAAAACCTTGCCTACTGGCGCAGGAAAAATGATTTTTGTCGAAAAAGACTTTTGCAAATCCTTTCGCCTGCTTGCTCTTTTGCCGTCTTCGGTGGATGCTGCTTGCTGCCTTAAAAAGTTAAACTCGTCTTGGCTTAGCACTGATTTTATGGCATCATAGATGGGTTGGATGGTCATCAACATCCCAGCGCCGCCGCCAAATGGCGCATCGTCACATTTTTTGTGCTTATCTTTGGAAAAATCCCTTATGTTAACAAGGTTAATTGCAAGTTTTCCGCTTTCAACTGCCCTGCCAATTATGCTGGTTTTTAGCGGTGCAAAACTTTCAGGAAAGAGCGTTAAAATGTCAATCTTCATGTTCCACCTTCGCCCCATTAAATTCACTGCGCAAAACGAACAGGCGCTCGCCATCACTTTTGAAAATCTCTTTGCGGAAAGGCACATCATACATGATGCCGTCTTCTTTTATGATTAAAATATCGTCAAAGCCATAGTTAGTCACGCTCATAATCTGCCCCACAAGTTCCCCATTTTCATCATAAAGCACGCTGCCGACCAGTTCTTCAATTAAAAAATCGTCAACTGCAAGATTTTTAAACTCCTCTTTTGTGATATACACAAACTTGTTACGATATTTTTCGGCAGTATTGCGGTCAGGAATTTCACAAAAACTTACATAGCCGTAGCCAAGCCTAAACGATGCTGACTTGATTTTAAACGGCTCTTTTTCCACAAAAAGTTGATGTTTTCCATTAAAAATCGCAGGGATAACAATGGAAGGCAAAATTTTCACCTCCCCTTTTATTCCCTGCGGTTTAATGATTTTTCCTACGCAAACAAATTCCACGCATTAGTCCTCAAATTTCACAAAAACTTTTTTATGAAGTTTTGCAGTTACGGATTTCATGATATTTCGCACGCTGCTGGCGGTTTTGCCGTTCTTGCCAATCACCTTCCCAATGTCGTTTTGGGCAACTCTAACACGGAATGTGATGCTTTTTTCATCTTCTTCTTTCTCCACTTGCACAGCGGACTTTTCTTCCACCAAGTTTTCGATAAGAAATTTCAACAGTTCTTCCATGTTTTCTCCTTATTTGTTTTCTGGTTTGATAGCGCCGCTCTTAACCAAAATTGATTTAGCGGTTTCAGTTGGAGTTGCACCGTTCTTAAGCCATTTTGCAGCCTTTTCGTTGTCAATTTTAATTTCCGCTGGGTTTGTGAGTGGATTGTAAGTTCCCAAAAGGTCAATGTATTTGCCATCTCTTGGGCTTCTTGCATCAGCCACAACAACACGATAGAAAGGTGATTTTTTGTCTCCCATTCTTGTAAGTCTGATTTTAACTGCCATTTTCTTTTCTCCTTTTTTTAATTTCTTTGGTTTGCAAATCTCTTTGCATATATATAAATCAAAACTTTCGCTTTGAAATATATCAAAACTAATTTAAACGCCCTTGTTAGAACATTCCGCGGAATCCGCGCTTGCCTTTCAGCATTTTCATCATCTCTTTTGATTGCTCAAACTGCTTTAAAAGAGTGTTCACTTGCTGAATGCTTGTTCCGCTGCCTTCCGCAATACGCTTTCTGCGGCTTGCCTTGATTATGTCTGGGTTCAAGCGTTCTTCTTTTGTCATACTTTGGATAATTGCTTTGTTAACTTCAAGTTGCTTTTCGTCAATGTCCACGCCTTTCATTTTGGAAGAAAGCCCCGGTATCATGCTGATAATATCTTTTAGGCTGCCCATTTTTTTTAGGCTTTCCATCTGCGAAAGGTAGTCCTCAAAGGTGAAGGAGTTCTCTCGCAGTTTTGCCTCCATTTTTTTTGCTTCTTCTTCTGTTACTGCCTCTTGCGCCTTTTCTATAAGCGAAAGCACATCCCCCATGCCCAAAATTCTGCTGGCTATGCGGTCTGGATAAAACGGCTCAATGTCGCCAATCTTTTCGCCCACGCCAGAGAACTTGATAGGCTTGCCTGTGATGGCCTTAATTGAAAGTGCTGCACCGCCGCGCGTGTCGCCGTCAAGTTTGGTAAGCACAACCCCAGAAATGTCAAGGTCATTGTTAAAACTTTCGGCAATTGTCACCGCATCTTGACCTGTCATGGCATCCACAACAAGCAAAATCTCGTGCGGCTTTACCTCTTTTTTGATTTCTTTAAGTTCATCCATGAGTTCTTGATTGATATGAAGCCTGCCGGCAGTATCAATTATCACGGTGTCAAAGCCTTGCTTTTTGGCGTGTTCAAGCGCCTGCTTTGCAGTTTTCACAGGGCTTTGCGTGCCACGCTCAAACACTTCTGCGCCGGCAGTTTTGCCAACAACTTGCAACTGATTAATTGCCGCCGGACGATAGATATCGCAAGCCACAAGCAGCGGCTTGCGATATCTAT
>CANQCE010000028.1 GCA_947589655.1 uncultured Clostridia bacterium
GATGACGGAGTGGGTGTGACAATTCAAGAAGCTATATCAGACGCAAGGGAAGCATTTGATAAGGCAAAAAAGTTGGGCTACACTCTTGGACTGGTGCAAATTGGTTGGAGTGCCACAACTTGTGTGGGCAGGGTGGAAAAGCCAAAAGAGCAAGAGCGCCCTCCAAAATCTTCAACTCAACTTTGCTTTTTAGATAGTTACGGCACAATTGGTGACAAACCAGAAAAGGCAAAAGCATCCAAGGCGCCAAAAGCAAGTTGGAAAGATGCGGATGGCAGAAATCTTTAAAAATCACTGATAAAGTGATTTTTTTTAATGGGCAATTTTACTTGATTTTTTTTGTTCGTTTTTTGTTTGTTTTTATAACTCTGTTTATGCTAAAATTCTTTTGTGAGGTGAAATATGATAGAAGAACTTGGGCAAAAGTGGGGTTTTAAAAATGTTTATGTTCGTGGCAATGGCTTTGCAAAAGTGGATGCAGCAAATGCCGCTAAAAAAGGCAAACTTGTGCTGGTTACAGCCATGACATCCAACAAAAGTGGGGTTGGCAAAAGCACCATTTCAATTGGTCTTGCCGATGCCATGAACAGCCTTGGCGCAAAAACAATGCTTGCCCTTAGAGAGCCATCAATGGGCCCTGTATTTGGGGTTAAAGGTGGCGCAACAGGCGGCGGCAAAAGTGTGATATTGCCAGAAAACGAAATAAACCTGCACTTTACAGGCGATTTTCACGCAATTGCCCAAGCAAACAACTTGCTGGTTTCAATACTTGATAATCATATTTTTCAGGGCAATGAACTTTCGGTCAACACCGACAAAATTTATGTGAAAAGATGTTTGGACTTAAACGACCGCAGTTTAAGAGAAATTTCTTATAAAATTGGCGATAAAAAGGTTGAAAGCGGCTTTGTTATAACTGCGGCAAGCGAGGTTATGGCAATTACAGCGCTTTCAAGAACATTTAAGGAGTTAAAGGAAAATCTTGGCAACATTTTGGTGGCAGAAAATGTTAAAGGCGAGCCAATTTTTGCACGAGATTTGCATGCGGAAGATGCCATGGCAATTCTGCTAAGGGAAGCGTTTATGCCTAATTTGGTCAGCACCATGGGCGGAACCCCAGTGCTTGTGCATTTGGGGCCTTTTGCAAACATTGCACATGGTTGCAACAGCGTTGTGGCAACATTAACAGCACTTTCTCATGCGGATTTTTGTGTGACTGAGGCAGGCTTTGGCAGCGATTTGGGCGCAGAAAAATTTGTGGATATCAAATGCCGAGTTTTGGGCAGAAAGCCAGATGCTGCCGTGCTTGTTGTTACGCTTAAAGTTGTGAAAGAGCAGGGCGAGGGCGACATTTTAAAGGGTTTTGAAAATGTTAAAAAGCACATTAAAAATTGCCGTGAGGTGTTTGGCTTAAAAACCGTTGTGGCACTTAACAAACACAGTGACGACAAAAAGGAAGAAATTAACCTTTTAAAAACGCTCTGTGAAAAAGAGGGCATTAAAGCAGTGATTTGCACCGCATTCACAGACGGCGGTGCTGGCTGCACGGCTTTGGCGGAAGAAGTGATAAAATTGGCGGCAGAAAAAAAGAAAAACGAAGAATTTGTGTATGAACTTTCTGACACTTTGGAGAAAAAAATAGAGAAAATTGCCACAAGGGTTTATGGCGCTAAAAAAGTGGAATATTCTTCTGTTGCAAAGCAGAAATTGGCAGTTGCTGAAAAATTCCCAAATTTTTATGTTTGCATTGCAAAAACCCAGTTCTCGTTTTCTGACGATAAGAACTTGTTAGGGGCCCCAAGCAATTTTGTCTTCCATATTTCAGACATAGAAATAAGAAGTGGGGCAAAGATGATTGTGCCAATTGCAGGCAAGCAACTGTTAATGCCTGGGCTGGCAAAAAGAAGCAATTATCTTAACATGAGCATAAACGACAAAGGGCAAGTTTCCGGAATTATGTAATGTTTTCAGAGAAAAACTGTTCATTAAATTGCACGCACGCATTTTGTGGTGCAATTTTTTTTGCCATCAAGTGATATTTTTTTGCCTCACTGAAATTTGTGAAAAATAGCAATCTGGAAAGTTCTATGCAAGGGATTAATTCATGATAATCAGGCACAACAAACCCCAATTTTTGCTCTGGGGCGCACAGGGCGGCTTTAAACCAGAAAATTGCACTCTCAGGCAGGTGTGAGGCGTCATATATATATGCAATTCGGCAGCAAAGTTCTGCTGTTGGGGTGCAAATGCGCATTGCGTTAAAAAGCGTCTGCAAAGCATCTGCCATAAAACCACACTTAATTTGTGCTTCGCTTAACATTATGCTTGCCCCAAGAACATCAGGCGCATAGGCGTTTTTCATTTTGATAAACTTTTTAAATTCGGTTATTGCCTTTTTAAGTTTGTTGTTGTAAAAAAGTTCCCTTGCGTAATAATACTGCTCGCGTGCAGAAAATTTTGCACCGTTTTTTAACGCTTTTTGATAAAGTTTTAGGTTGCGGGCAGTGTCATATTCATGCTCTTTGTGGTGCTCTATTTCAATATCCGTGTTTACAATTTTTCCGCTTGGAACAATCACTTCGTGCACAAACCCTTGCCACTTAAAGTTTTTGCTTCGTTTAAGCAATCTTTCGCGCTGATAACGCATTGAAGCATATTTGTATATGCACATAAAAACATCTGCATTTATATCACTTCTTTTTAATTCGTTTAGTTTTTTTATATTTTCTTCTGTTATAAAATCGTCTGCATCCAGCCACATCAAAAAGTCACATGTGCCTTTTGAAAAAGCATAGTTCCTTGCCGCCGAAAAATTGTCGCACCAGGCAAAATCATACACCTTATCCGTGAAGGAAAGTGCAATTTGTTTGCTTTTATCGCCAGAACCTGTATCCACCACAACAATTTCATCTGCAAACTTCTTAGCACACTGCAAAATTCTGCCAAGGGTGAGTTCCTCGTTTTTAACTATCATACAAACACTTATTGTGAACATATATGTATGTATTCAATTAAAAAAAATTGTGTTACGAGCAATTTTGTTTGGTGATTAAAGCCTGCTTATGTTATAATTCATTTGTAATTACAAAACTTGGGAGTGGAACATATGAAGAAAATTGCAGTTGTCACAGATACAAATAGCGGAATTTCACAAGAAGAAGCCGACAGAATTGGTTGCGTTTTAATCCCTATGCCTTTTATTATTGACGGCGAGGAATATTTTGAAGGCGTTAACCTGACACAAGAAAAATTTTACGAAATTCAGGCAAGCGGAAGGAGAATTACCACTTCTCAGCCAAACATAAACAACATTGTGGAACTTTGGAAGGAACTCTTAAAAAAATATGACGAGATTGTGCATATACCTATGTCCAGTGGGCTTTCACAAAGTTGCGAAACAGCCACAAGTTTTGCCAAGGAATTTAATGGAAAAGTTCAAGTTGTGAACAATAGGCGCGTTTCCATTTCTATGCGTTCCTCTGTTGTTGATGCTTTGAACATGGCAAAAGAAGGCAAGGATGCAAAGGAGATAAAGCAATATTTGGAAGAAACGGCAGCCGATTCTTCAATTTATCTTCTTGTGGACACACTTAAATATCTTAAACAAGGCGGAAGGGTAACACCAGCCGCTGCTGCCATAGGCACACTGCTTGGCATTAAGCCAGTGCTGCAAATTCAAGGGGGCAAACTCGACAAACTTGCAAAAGTTCGCAATGTCAAAAGTGCCAAAGAGACCATGATTAACGCTCTAAAAAACGATTTGGAAGGCAGATTTGCTCATCTTGTGCAAAATGACGCAATGCGCATTTCTGTTGCACATACTTGCAACGAAAACGCAGCCAAAGAGTTTGCCGAAGAATTAAAAAGGGAATTTCCTAAAATTCAGTTCGATTTTTGTGATGCGCTGGCGCTTTCAATTGCCACTCATACAGGGCCAAATGTTTTGGCTTGCGGATGCTATAGAATTTATAAATAAAATTTGCAAAACATTAAAAGGAGAGAAATCTTCTTTTTTTTGTTTTGAAAAATTGTTGATTTGTTGTAAAATAAAAGTGCTTTTAGGAGGCATTATGAAAGATTGTATTTTCTGTAAAATAGTAAACGGTGAAATTCCGTGCTATAAAATATATGAGGACGACTTTGTTTTGGGCTTTTTGGACATTGCTAACGATGCTTATGGGCATACACTGATAATTCCAAAAAAGCATTACGACACCATGATGACTTGTGATAACACCACTCTCTCACGCGTTATGGAAGCGGTTAAGAAAATTGGAAATCATTATGTTGAAGACTGTGGCTTTGACGGCTGGAATATTTTAAACAACACAGGTGAGGATGCGGGGCAATCTGTTATGCATATGCACATTCATCTTGTCCCAAGAAAGAAAGATGACAAAACAATTATTTCCAGTTGCATGTGTGGAAAGTTTGTTTGCAATAGTCTGTTGAAGGAAATTACAATTTCGCCTTTTGAAAATAAGCCAGATTTGGCGCAGGTTTGCAATGTGCTTAAAATGGAAGAAAAACCAAAAGCCGTTTTGGATGACGGCAAGTGCCATGTGCTTTACACGGATGGCGCTTGCTCTGGCAATCCCGGTGCTGGGGGATGGGCGGCTATTCTTTCTTTTAAAGGCAAAGAGCAGGTTCTCTCTGGCGGCGAAAAAGAGACCACAAACAATCGCATGGAACTTATGGCGGTGATTAAAGGCCTTGAAAATGTGGAAAGTGGGCAAAGCGTTGAGGTTCACAGCGACAGCGCATATGTTGTAAATGCATTTTTGCAGAATTGGTTAGAAAATTGGCAGAGAAACAACTGGCGAACATCAGGCAAGGGCGAAGTTTTAAACAAAGACCTTTGGCAGAAATTGCTTTTGGAAACAAAAAGGCTAAATGTGCACTTTAACAAGGTAAAGGGGCATAGCGACAACGACTTTAACAATCGCTGTGATGCTTTGGCGCGTGAAGAAATTCAAAAATTTAACGATTAATTTGATTAAGATTTATAAAATTAACAAAATTAAAATTGTTATTGCAGCAGAGAAAACGCCATGTAAAAATTTTTGAAAAACAAACAGTTTTACAGGCATCTTCAGTGACGAAAGCATGGTTATTGATTGCAAAATGGTGGAAACTCCGCCAAAACTTATAACAAAACTGCTCATAACAATGGCAAGTGGAAGGTTGGATAGTTTTGAAATGTCCAAACAACCCTTTGTTATTTCCAAGCACCCTTCTAACATGGCGGCGAGCGGCTTTGGTAGAAAGGAAAGAAGCGGTGCAAAACATTCTATTACAATAAAAAATATGGCAATTATGCAGCCTACCGAAAGTATTGCAAGCGTGGCACTTGTAACAATTTCTGCCAAATTAAAAGGCTGTTTTTCTTTTATTTCGCCTTTTTCAATTTGCTCGGATTTTATTTTTAACGACCTAAAACACAAGCCGTTTAATATTGCACCTAAAAGGTGGCTTACAAAAAGAATGTAGCCTATTTTTGTATTTGCAAACATGCCAACGCCAACCGCACCAATAATAAACATTGGGCCAGACGTGGAACAAAACGAAGTCATTTTAAATGCTTCCTCTTTGCTTATCACGCCTTGGGCGTATAGGTCGGCAACCATTTTTGTGCCAACTGGATAGCCAGAAAGCACCGCCATGGCAAAAGTGTATATGGAAATTGGTGGGGTTTTGAAAAGTTTGCTTGTTACAGGGCTAAACGGGCGAGTGAGCATTGGCATAACATCCAGTGCAGATAAAATTTTTGTGAAAAACATAAATGGAAGCACGCTTGGCAGCACATTAAAAGCCCATGCAGAGATGCCGTTTAAAGAGCATTGCATAAACTTTGCAGGGTTACATAGCATGCATACAAGGAAAAACAATATCACAAGCGTGAAAAACAGTTGCGTTGGCTTAATGCGGAAACTTGTTTTAATTTTCAAAAAAACTCCTTGTTTTGTTTGACTTTTTTTCGCAATTTTTCTAAAATGAAATTATTACAACAATGAAGTGGCTTTGTCCATATAATATATTTGATTTGAAATTGAAAAAGAAGGGGAAAATGTTAAAAGAAAAAGATATTTTAAAGGCGGCTAAAAAAAAGCAGAAAACCATAGTCTTCCCTGAGGTAAGTTTTTCTGATAGAACTTTTGAAGCAGTTAAAATTTTGCAGAAAAAGGGGATTGTTAAAGTTTTGCTTGTAGGGGATGCCAGCGCCATGCAACTGCGCGACAAAGCCTTTGAAAAATTTGAAATTTTAAGCCCTGTTACATTTGCAGATAGGGAAAAACTTGTTAAAACTCTTTACGAAAAACGCAAAGAAAAAGGCATGACACTTGCCCAGGCAGATGAACTGGAAAAAGACCCATATTATTTTGCCACGCTTCTTGTGGAGTGCGGTTATGCAGACGGAATGGTTGCAGGTGCAGAGTGCACCACAGCCACAACAATAAGGCCGGCATTGCAAATTATTAAGGGCAAAAGTAAAAAAGAGCCTGTTTCATCCTTTTTTCTTATGCTTGGGCAGAACGAATTTTTAAATGGAAAGCCGCTTATACTGGCAGATTGTGGGCTTAACGAGGACCCAGATGTTGACCTGCTTGTCACCATTGCCAGCCAAAGCGTGAACAGCGCTAAAATGTTTGGGATCGAACCGAAAGTGGCGTTTTTGTCTTATTCAACCAAGGGCAGTGCAAAGGGCGAAAATGTTGACAAAATGCGCATGGCAGCGGAAAAATTTGCTAAGAAAGCAAAAGATGTGCCAAGTGATGGCGAGCTTCAATTTGATGCGGCAATGATTCCAACAGTGGCAAGCCACAAAGCGCCAGACAGCGTGCTTAAAGGCGATGCAAATTTGCTGATTTTCCCAAATATCGAAGCGGGGAACATTTGCTACAAAGCCATGCAATACACTGGCGGCTTAACAGCGGTGGGGCCAATCTTGCAGGGCTTGAAAAAGCCAGTAAACGACCTCTCACGTGGGTGTAGCGTTACAGACATTGTGCTTGTGGCAGCCGTAACGGCACTGCAAGCGGAAACAAAAACATCCAATTAAAAAATTGTTAATCACGATAAGGCGCGCAGCAATAAAAAACACAAAAAAGAAAAAATTAATATAAAAAGGAGAAAAATATGAAAATTTTAATTATCAACGCAGGAAGTTCATCACTGAAATATCAACTTCTTGACATGAAAGACGAAAGTGTGCTTGCAAAAGGAAATTGCGAAAGAATTGGGCTGAAAGACCCTGTTATTAACTATAAAGTGAATGGGCAAACCACCACTTTTGAGGGCGCAAAAGACCATGTTAGTGCAGTTGAAAGAGTTTTGGAACTTTTGACAAGCAAAGAATATGGCGTTATTAAAAGTTTGAACGAAATTGGCGCTGTTGGGCACCGCGTTGTTCAGGGCGGATGGCTTTTTAAAGAGAGCGTTCTTGTAACCCCAGAGGTTTTAAAAAATCTTAAAAAACTTGATGAACTTGCACCACTTCACAACCCTGCAAATGTTATGGGCGTTAAGGCTTGCCAAAAAGTTATGCCAAACATTCCACATGTGCTGATTTTTGACACCGCTTTCCACTCCACAATGCCTGAAAAAGCATATATGTATGCAATTGATTATAAAGACTACGAAAAATATCATGTTCGCAAATATGGTGCGCATGGTTCTAGCCACAGATTTATCACTTTGGAGGCCGCTCGCGTTATGGGCAAAAAGCCAGAGGATGTAAACTTGATTATTTGCCACCTTGGCAATGGGTCTTCCATAACAGCAGTGGAAAATGGAAAGAGTGTTGATACAACCATGGGGCTTACACCGCTGCAAGGCGTTATGATGGGCACACGTTCTGGCGATATTGACCCAACCGTTGTGCAATATCTTGGCAAAAAGAAAAAATACGATGTTGACCAAATGCTCACATATTTAAACAAAAACTGCGGTCTTTTGGGCGTTTCTGGCGTTTCTTCTGACCAGCGAGAGGTTATTGCAAAGGCAAAGGCTGGCAATGCTCGTTGTCGTTTGGCACTTGATATGCTTGCACACTCCATCAAAAAACATCTTGGCAGTTACATGGCGATTTTGAGCAGAGTTGACGCCATTGTTTTCACAGGCGGAATTGGCGAAAACCGTGACGACACTCGTGAAGCAGTTTGCACAGGTCTTGAAAACATGGGGATTGTGCTTGACAAAAAGAAGAACGCAAACTTTAGGCGCGGCGAGGTGGAATTAATTTCTTCGGCAAAATCTAAGGTGAGGATTTATGTTATCCCAACAAATGAAGAACTTATGATGGCTCGCGAAACAAAAGCGATTGTTGACGGCCTGAAAAAAGCAAAGAAATAAAAGATTTTTAGAAAATGAGCCAATTTGACTTGACAAAACTGTTTTTTTGGCTTATAATCATAAGCAGACTGAAAATAAATTGCACAAAAAAGGAGAAAGAAAATGGCAGTTCCAAAGCACAAGGTTTCAAAACAGAGAAGAAATACACGCAACTCTGCAAACTTTAATGTTGAAGCACCAACACTTGTTGAGTGCCCAAAATGTCACGAGCTTAAAAAGCCTCACACTGTTTGCAAAAACTGCGGAACATATAAAAACAAAACTGTTGTTGAAGATAAAAAGAAAAAAGATAGCAAAAAATAAAAATCAGGCGTTTGCCTGTTTTTTTATTGCCTAAAATGTTTGCAAAATTTTAATCTTCCAACCCAATAAGATAGTCGGCAGAGACTTTAAAAAACAACGCTAAATTTTTAAGGTTGATAATGCTAGGGATTCTGTCGCCATTTTCCCACCTGATAATTGTGCTGTCACTAACACCAATTTGTTTCCCAAGTTCTTTTGCAGAAATCCCAGTTTCTATGCGTAAGTCTTTAAGCCTTTCACAAAAAATTTTCATTTCAGTCCTCTAATCCGATAAGATAATCGGAAGAAACCTTAAAATATTCTGCCAATTTTTTCAAATTGCCAATTGTTGCGTCTATTTGGTCGTTTTCCCAACGCGTGATTGTTGGTCCGCTGACACCAATTTTTTCGCCGAGTTTTACAGTTGACAAATGTTCTTCATTTCTTAATTCTCTTAATCTTTCGCCAAAAATTTTCATTTCAGTCCTCTAAACCAATAAGATAGTCGGCGGAGACCTTAAAATATTCTGCCAATTTTTTCAAATTGCCAATTGTTGCTTCAATCTGGTCGTTTTCCCATCTTATAATTGATGCATCACTTACTCCAATGGCTTCTGCCAACTTTTTTGCAGATATATTTTCTTCTTTTCTCAATTCCTTTAATCGTTCACCGAAAATTTTCATAATTTTTATTCCTTTTTTTATTATAATAAAAATTTTTATAAAATACTTGACCGCTGAATATGTGTAGTGTTATAATACACATATGTAGTTAAAAAGGAGTTTTTTATGAAAAATGAAATTGATGCAAGAAAAATTTTGTTGGATGAGTTTTTTGAACAAAAACCAACGCAAAAGGCGAAAGAGTATTCCGCAAAAATAGTGGAATTGGAAAATGTGCTTTTTTCTTCGTTAAGCGCAGAGCAGCGCAAAATTTATGACGAAATCACCTATTTGCAGGAGGGGCAAGAGATAGTTTATCAGCAGAGTTTGATAGACTTTTGTTTTGATTTTTTATGTTCCGTTTTTTCAAAATAGAGCAAAAACCTTTTTCTTGTGTTTTGGGGCGTTTTCTTTTGACTTTTTCCGCACGTTTTTGTTATATTATTCTATATAATATTCTTTATTTAATATAGGGAGAGAGCAAAATGAAAGTTGTTGTGGATGCGTTTGGCGGCGACAATGCACCGTTGGAGGTTGTGGAAGGTGCGCTGCTTGCAGTTAAAAAGAACAAAAATTTGCGAGTTATTTTAACAGGTGACGAGCAAAAATTAAACGAAATTTTGCATGGGCGTGGCGAGCGTATTGAAATTGTGGATGCAAAAGAGGTTATTTCTAACGATGATGCCCCAACCATTGCCATTAGGCAAAAGAAAAATTCATCACTTGTGCGTGCTTTTGACATTTTAAAAGAGAACGAAGATGTTGTTGGGCTGGTTTCAGCAGGCAGCACGGGGGCGGTGCTTACGGGGGCAATTTTAAAGATTGGTCGCATTAAAGGCATTTCTCGTCCAGCACTTGCACCAATTTTGCCAACTGTAAACGACAAAGGCGTTATGTTGCTTGACTGCGGTGCAA
>CANQCE010000029.1 GCA_947589655.1 uncultured Clostridia bacterium
CACGCGGGGGAAACGAATTTTAGGCGTTAGCACCGTGCTTGTTTTTTTAATAAGTAGGAGATGTTTCGACACGTTCGCTTTCGCTCACGGCTCAACATGACAATCGGTGCGTGTCGCCGTTTAAAATTCTAGTTGCCCCCGCGAGTTTATAGCACAAAATGCAATATATCCACCACAATTACAAATAGGAACAAAATTATCAGCCCAACAAAGTGAATCATGCTTTCCACATTTCTGTTTATAGGCTTGCCCCTAATCCACTCTATAGTTGTGAACAGCACGTGTGCCCCATCCAGCGCTGGGAACGGCAGTATGTTAAACACCGCCAAATTCGCCGCAATAAGCGGTATGAAAACCAATAAATAAGACATACTTTGCGATGCCATTGTGGCAATTGTGGAGATTGTTGCAACGGTGCCGCCCATTTCTGTGATAGGAATTTGGAAAGTAATAAGCATCCACAAACTTTTCAGAACAACCCATGCAAAGCCAAAAGCCATTTCAAACGAGCGGCAAAAGCCCTCCCAAGCGTTGTAAACATACGCCTTGTATTCCATGCCTGTGAGTGTGTTGCTTAGCACCCATTTGCCGTCATCGTCTTGTTTGAATTTCTCCATATCTGGATAAACATAAACGGTAAGTTTAACACTTTTGCCATCACGCTTAACCGTCATTTCAAACGAGTGCAAATCTTCTCCAGAAAGTTCATCTAACTGCCTGCCTTGGTCAACAAGCGCCTGATATTCTTTCAGTGCCGTTTCTCTTTCACTGTTAATCATTGGCACAAAATTTTCGCCAAAGGCAAAATCAATTTTCTTGCCGTTGATGTGCGTGATTATGTCGCCCTCTTTAAATTCGTTGTAATAGCCTTCCTCTTGCACAAACTCTTGCCCATAAACAATATCTCGGTTTATTTGCGGAACATCATAGCCAGTTGTGCAGAGCAAAATCCAAGAGAAAATAATTGCCGTTAAAAAGTTGGCAGTAACCCCTGCAAAGAAAACAATAATCCTTTTCCACGGCTTTTGATTGTTAAATGCGGCTGGGTCAGATGCACCTTCCTCATCATCTTCGCCATAGAACGAGCAATATCCCCCAAGCGGAAAAATGCGCAAAGAGAACTTTTCCCCTGTTTTTTTGCTCGTTCGCGAAAACAGCGGAAAGCCAAACCCAACAGAGAATTCCGTTATCTTAAATTTTAAGATTTTGCCGGCTATATAGTGCCCAAACTCATGGATTAGCACCATGCAAAGCAAAATAACAACGGCTAGTAAAATGTAAAGAACAATCATATAAAACCTTCTTTAAATTTATTGTAGGTCTTTTGTATTAAATTAAAAACAGCCAGAAAGTGAGCAAAATGAAAGGTGCAATGAAAATGTAACTGTCAATGCGGTCAAGCATTCCGCCGTGCCCTGACAAAATTTTGCCGCTGTCCTTTACGCCAGCACGCCTTTTAAGCAAACTTTCAAAAATGTCGCTTGCCTGTGCCACGCAAGAGCCAAACAGCACAATTAAAAGGTAAGCCCAAATTGGAAAAACGTTTAAAAATGCTTGAAAACTTTCAATGCAGCCAAACACAAAATAAACGCACGCTGCAATTAAAACTGCCCAAAGAGCCCCACCAATAGCGCCAGAGATTGTTTTGCCTGGACTAATTTTTGGGCACAATTTCTTTCCGCCAATAAGTGAGCCCATAAGCATGGCAAAAGTGTCGGTTATCATTGGAATTATTATTGCCGTTATCAGCACAAAAATTGAAAGATTGTCTTTTGTTTCAGATAACCTGCCAAGCGGCAGTTCTCCAAAATGGTTGATAAGATTAAAAAACAAGAACAAAAACGCTGGATAAATGAAACAAATAAATGTGTTAAATGCTTTTTTTAAGGCAAACTTTGGCGTGCTTACATTCAAGCCACGCACAGAAATTTCGTTTTTGGTTCTTTTTCTTGTGCAGATATCCAAAAGGAACATGCCCAAAGCCACAAAAAGTGCCAAGCCCAAATCAATTAAAATAGTGTATAAAACCCAATATAAATCTTTGGTTACGCTTACAAAATGAATCCCCACCAAATTTCCTGCCAGCAAAAGCAGCGGAAATGCTGATGCAACATAAACATGATTAAACCTGCCTGTTTTTGTGAAAAGCCTTGACATTTCAAACGCTGCAAGGCATGCAACTATGGCAAAAAATGCATCAAAGAAATAGTCGCTTACAAACACTTTAAGCACAAACAGCAGTGCCAGCGTTATAACAATGGCAATTGATGTATAAACCCTTTTTTTCATTTATTTTCCTCCAAATCTTCTTTCGCGTTTTGTATAAGATATAAGTGCTTTATTAAGTTGTTTTTTGTCAAAGTCTGGCCAAAATGTTTTTGTGAAGTAAAGTTCGCTGTAAGCCAGTTGATAAAGCATAAAATTTGAAACTCGTTCCTCGCCGCTGGTGCGAATTAAAAGGTCAATGTCTGGCGCAGGATAAGATAACAAGTTCTCCTTTAAATTCTCCTCTGTTAATTTTTCGCCTTTTTCAAAAACCTTATTCGCCGCCTGAACAATGTCGGCGCGCCCACCATATCCAAGTGCCAAATTTACAACCAGCCCAGTATTGTTTTTGGTCCTTTCTTCCGCCCTGTGTGCTGCATCAACCAAATCTTGCGGAAATTTTGAAAGGTCTCCCATCGCCACAAATTTGATATTTTTGTGATACAAACTTTCTTCGTTCTCTTTTAAAAAGTCTCTGGCAACTTCAAAGATGTAATCAACTTCCTCTTTGCTTCGCTTCCAATTTTCAGTGGAAAAAGCAAAAAATGATGCAAATTTAATCTCTTTAAGTTCGGCTAGCGCTTCAATGATTTTTTTTAAAGCAATTCCGCCCTGCCGATGCCCCAACATTTTGTTCAAGCCACGCTCTTTTGCCCAGCGGCGATTTCCGTCCATAATAAATGCGATATGTGTTGGCATTTTTAAATTTTCTTTCTTCAAAATATCACCCAAAAATTCAATGTAGGTCTTTTGTTAAACTTTCATAACTTCCGCTTCTTTTTCATCTGCCAAAGTGTCGGCATTTGCTGTGAACTTGTCAATCTCTTTTTGAACCTGTTTTTCATATGTGGCATATTCATCTTCGGAAATTGCACTGTCTTTTTTAAGGTCTTTCAGCATATCCAAAGCATCTCGGCGTGCGTTTCTCATGGCAACTTTTGTTTCTTCGCAAATTTTTTTAACGTTTTTCACAATTTCTCTGCGTCTTTCTTCGGTCAGCATAGGGAAAACCAGCCTGATAGTTTTGCCGTCATCGGTTGGCGTGATGCCAATGTCCGACTGAGATATTGCCTTTTCAACATTTTTGATTTGCGATGCATCCCAAATGTTAATGTTCAGAATGCGTGCCTCTGAAACCGTGACAGTGCCCATTTGCATGATAGGTGTTGGCACGCCATAATATTCCACCATAACCTTGTCCAAAATGTGCGGATTTGCTCTGCCCGCTCTAATAACAAGATATTCGTTTTGTTGATGATTATATGCTTTTTCAAGTTCTTCCTTTAAACTTGAAAAAATTTCTTCAACCATTTCGTCCATAATAACTCCTTTTATGTTAAATAATAACACAAAAACAAGGCTTATGGCAAATAAAATGACATAAGAAAAAACAGCAATTTTGTTGTTTTGCAGAAATTAAACGCCAAAAGCCTTTTTGATAGCATTTCAAAAAACGGATTGCTTAAAAAAACACACCTTAAAAAAGTGTGTTTTTATTCTATTTTATATTTTGCCTTCAACGCATCGCTTTCGCAAAGACGCGCAAAATCGCCAGCGAAGCGCGATTTTCGTTTGGCGCGAGATGAAATTTCAAGCGTCAGCCGAGTCCTTGCATAAGCAAGGCGAGTTTCAGCGCAGAAATTTCATTAATTGCCTGCCATTTGTTTGGCAACTTCTTCTGCCAAATTGTCGTTTCTCTTTTCAAGACCTTCGCCAAGTTCATAGCGAACAAAGCGGCGGATAGAAATTTTTTCGCCAATTTTTAAAGTTGCCTCTGTTAAAAGGTCTTTAATTGTAAGGTCAGGGTTTTTAACAAAGTGTTGGTTTAAAAGGCAAACATCTTCGTAAAACTTTTTGATGCGCCCTTCCAGCATTTTTTCAACAATAGCCGCTGGTTTGCCCTCGTTGATTGCCTGTGCACGCAAAATTTCTTTTTCGCTTTCAAGTTCGGCTGGGTCAACCTCGCTTTCAGAAACATATTTTGGGTTTGCTGCTGCAATGTGCATTGCAATATCTTTTACCAAAGTTTGAAAATCTTCCGATTTTGCAACAAAGTCTGTTTCGCAGTTAACTTCCACCAAAACTCCAATTTTGCCGCCCATGTGAATGTAACTTTGAACAAGCCCCTCGGATGCAATGCGGCTTTGCTTTTTGTCAACCGCCTTCAAGCCTCTTTCTCTTAAAAGAACAATGGCTTTTTCAAAATCACCATTGGCATCTGTGAGTGCCTTTTTGCATTCCATCATGCCAACGCCAGTTTGTGCTCTTAATTTTGCAACATCTTGTGCTGTGAAATTCATGGTTTATTCTCCTTTAAACAAATTTAATCTATTAAAATCAATTCAACAAAAAGTTATTCTGCTTTTGGTTCTTCAGCTTTCTTTGTTGTTCTTCTTGGTTTCTTTTCTGTGGCTTCAGTGACTTCGGGAACTTTTGGTTCTCTTGTTTTTTTAGCCTTAGGTTCTTCTGCGCCCTCTGCCTTTATTTCTTCGGCTGGTTGTTCAACTGCCTTTTCTGTTGGTTCTTCTTTTTTAACTGGTTTTTTCTTTGCTGGCTTTCTTGTTGTTTTCTTAACTTCTTCACCTGCCTCAGCAAGTTCCACGCTTGGTTTTGCAGCAGTAAGCAAACTTTCAAGGTCAACGTTTTCTTCTGCCGCTTCTTCTTCGTCTTTCTTCATAGAAACGCCTTCGCGTGCTTCAATGCAAGCATCTGCAATTGCGCCTGCAATAAGTTTTACAGAACGGATGGCATCGTCATTTCCTGGGATGACAACATCAACGTCGCTTGGGTCGCAGTTTGTGTCCACAAGGCTGACAACTGGGATGTGCAAAATTTTTGCTTCATGCACGCAAATTTTTTCGTTGCTTGGGTCAACCACAAACAAAACGCCTGGAAGTTCACGCATTTCCTTAATTCCGCCAAGGTTCTTCTCTAATTTGTCGCGTTCTTGCTTTAAAAGAGCAACCTCTTTTTTAGGCAACAAGTCAAACTCGCCAACTTTTTCCATTTGGTTAAGTTTGTTAAGCCTTTCAATTCTGTTCCTGATAGTTTTAAAGTTTGTAAGTGTTCCACCCAGCCAGCGAGTGTTCACATAGAACATTCCGCATCTTTCGGCTTCTTCTTTAATGGCCTCTTGTGCCTGTTTTTTTGTGCCAACGAAAAGCACACTCTTTCCGCTTGCAACGATGTCTCGAACATATGTGTAGGCTTTGTCCACCTGTTCGCTTGTAACTTCAAGATTGATGATGTGAATATCATTTCGTGCGGTAAAAATGTATTGCCTCATCTTTGGGTTCCACTTTCTGGTTTGATGACCAAAGTGAACGCCTGCTTCAAGAAGTTGTTTCATTGAAATAACTGACATAAATTTATAACCTCCCTGTTTTTTGTCTTCCTTGAAAATCAAAACCCACCCAAGATGTTTGTTTAAAGCTTAAGCAAATGCAAGATAAAAACATCTTTAACACACAAACAAATTCAATTTTCGACTTAATTTTTCTATGGTTGTGTGCGCTTTGGCAACAGCGATTTTGAAATAATTTCAAGTGCTATTTGTCTTCAATGACTTGCATATTTTAGCATAACAAAACGGAAAAATCAAGCGTTTTAAACGTTTTAATTAAAATTTATTTATAATTATAACTTTAGAATCTTTTATTTATGATATGTTTTTCCATTTAAAATTGTAAAAGCACGATAAATTTGTTCAAGAAGCATAATGCGGAAAAGATTGTGTGGAAAAGTCATCTGCGAGAATGATATTTTTTCATTTGCGGCACGTTTAACCTTGTCGTTTACCCCAAAACTGCCGCCAATCACAAAGGTTATGCAAGAATTTCTTTGGCTAACATCTGCCAAATGGCTGGCAAAATTTTCACTGGAGAGTTGTTTTGATGCAACATCACAAAGCACAACAAAGCCCTTTAAATGTTGTAAAATTTCTTCACTTTCTTTGCCGACAATCAAGTTCTCATCTCCCAAGTGGTTTTGCTCTTTAAGTTCCAAAATGTTAAGTTTGCAAAACGCAGAAAGCCTTTTTTCGTATTCGGCTGCCATATCGCGAGAAAACTTTTCTTTTAAATTTCCGACACAAACCAAATTAACTGTCAGCATGTTTTCCTCCTGCGTTTATCTAAAAATCCCCCAAATGAAAGTCATAAGCGTCACTAACGCCCCTAAGATAATGGAACCATACATTAAAACTTTGGTTTTAATTTCAATTTCCTTCACTTTGGCTTCTGCTTCCTCGCTTGCATTTAAATTTTGTTCAATGTTTTTGCCAATGTAATTTACAAACTCTTTAAAATCAATGTAAACCACTCTTTTTTCGGCTTTATAAAGTGGAGTTTCTGCCTGAGCATTGTTTTGTATATCTTCAATTTGCTTGAAAAATGCGTCTCTGATTGCCATGTTCGCAAGTTCTTTTTGCCTTTTACCAAAATTGTAATGAAAATTTTCTTTAATAATGAACAAAGTAAGTTCAAATGCCAGCAAGAAAAGCAAGCAAAGCACAAGCATAAACAGAATAAAGCCTGTAACTGGCTGCGATGTTAAAAAGGCGGAAATTTTCACAAAAATATTGCCAATCGCCCACCCCTTTGCAGATGCAAAAGTGAGAAAAACGCTAATTCCGTTGTTCATGAAATGAATTATCATGCAAGGATAAATTGAGCCAGTGCAAGTGCAAAGATAGCCAAGAAAAACCCCTATTATGCTGGCATAGAAAAACTGTTCAATGTTCAGGTGCAAAAGCCCAAACAACAACCCAGATATAAGTATGGCTTTTTTCATGCCAAAGGCAGCATCTCCTTTTAAAAGCATGCCTCTGTGCAGGGTTTCTTCGCAAATGGCAGGCAAAACTGCCGTTAAAAATAAATTCAAAAAGAACACGCCCCAAGTGGCAGGCATAACGCTTGAATGGCTGGAACTTGGCTTGTAGCCTAAAAACTGGATTATTGAATTAAAGAAATTTGAAACATAAATGTTTAAGAAAAACACCACCACTCCAAGCCCAACAGCGGCCAGAACAACCTTCCACGACACTTTTTTGTAAGCATACATTTCAAATGTTTTTTTGTAAGAGGTTTTGTTTAAATTTTTAAACAGAACAAGCGGCAACAAAAATATCAGCCCAATTTGGGTTACAAGCCCCATAACATAGGATACAGAATTGCCAAGAAAGTCAAAAAGACCAAAGGATGAACATATGCGCACACCCACAAACAACAGCATTACAATAAAATAGGTTAAATTTGCATTAAAAGAAATTTTTTTAGGCATGAAAACTCCAAGAAATAATCTATATCTTAATATACTCTCATCAGATAAGATTTATAACAATCATAATCACGGCAATCAGCATTCCGCACCAAAGCGAAAGCGGAAACTTCCAAACCATAACCGCCTCTTGTTTAGGCACATCTCCCACCTTTTCCTTCTCCAATTTTTGGTGTTTGGAGAGGTAAAATTTATAGCCAAGCCACAAAAGCACACACGTTACTGCCGCAAGCAAAATGGCACAAATCACGCCCCACCATGCCGTGCTGAAAACCTGCCACGCGTGCTCGTAACCTGAATTTGTTAAAATGTAACTTGCCACAATGGTTGTAAAGTTGTTGAACATATGGATGAGCATTGGGTAAATTATATTCCCTGTTTTTTCCATTACCAAAGAAAGCACACACCCCAAAATGAAAGGATAAATAAATTGGGTTATGTTCTGATGCAATAACGCAAACAGCAGCCCACAAAGCAGAACACTTGTGGTGGCAGAGAACTTTTCGCGTAATCCCCCAAAAATTATGCCACGGAATAAAAGTTCCTCTGCAATTGCTGGCACAACGCCCAAAATAAGTAAGTTCGCAAAAAGCCAACCAACATTACTGAGCGGCAGGCCTATATCCGAACTTTTAATGCCTATAACATCAAACATTCTGCCAAAGCAGCCTTCAATCAGCCACATAAAACCCAAAACGCAAACAATGCCTGTAAGTGCTGCCAGAAATGCGCTTAGCGGCTTTGCTTTTTTAAACGAAATGGATGTTGCGCTAAAAGAAACCTTGCAAATTTTGTGAAAAGAAAAATATACAACCAAAAACGCAATTTCCGTCATGAGCATAAACGGAATGGAGAACCAATAATAGTTGTTAAACAGTTCGGTTATAATGTTTGAGCCTTCTCCAAATTTTACACCAGTTTGCGAGGCAATAAACATGGCTATATATGCAAAAACCAGCCCAAATACAAGCGGTGCAATAAAGGCAAAAATATAAACAATGCCGCTGTCACGCAAACAGTAGAAATTGCGGCGATTGTAAACTTTGTTTTGCTGTGTTTGTTCTTCAATTTTTTGTTTCATACAAAAATAATAGCACATTTTTAAAGAAAACACAAACAAAGCGCTGGACAAAAACATAAAAAATGTTTAAAATTAAGTCATGAAAACAAAGTTTCAGCAAAATTTTATGCTTTTGGCAATAAAAGAGGCAGAAAAAGCCCTGAAAAAAGGTGAAGTTCCAATTGGTGCTGTTGTTGTTAAAGACGGCAAGGTTATTTCTTGCGGACACAACCAAAGGGAGAAAAAACAAAACGCCCTTTTGCACGCCGAAACAATTGCAATATGGAAAGCTTGCAAAAAGTTGCACTCATGGCGGCTTGACGGCTGCGAAATTTTTGTAACGCTAGAGCCTTGCCCAATGTGTAGTGGCGCAATTTCAAACGCTCGCATAGCACGCGTTATTTACGCTTGCCCAGAAAAAACATCGTCAGACCATTTGTGCGAAAAAATACTTTCCAGCCCTCGCCTGAACCACACTGCGAAACTTGAACTTGATGCCACCTACCAACAAACCTGCTCGGCAATGCTTTCAAACTTTTTCAAAGAAAGAAGATAAAAAATCTGTTTTAAGAAAATAAAAAATATATTTTTTGAAAGAAAAAAGATAAAAAAATATGGCAAAAACGCCATATTTTTTTACATCTTTTTCCAAGCGTCATACGCCCAAGATAGAATTGGAAGTCCGCCATTTATAGTGCTATCTCCGATATACCATGTTGAACTTCTATCATTGCTTATACTCCATGAAGGGCTAAAGTAACTTGAATTTTTGTAGAATGCACTTACACTGCTATTAGTAAAGTAACTTGCACTGCTCAGTTGCCCACAACTTGTGGTTTTTGCACTGTTCACCTGTGTTAAACTGCCGGATGTATTATAATACCAGCAGTGAGATACATTACAATTGTAGTAAACACCTCCATCAAAAGCATAGCATTTTGTATTAGGGCTCATGGTGATATAAACAAAACAGTTAGAGATGTCTGCTTTATTATCTACTGCATTGTGCGAGCTGTAGCCAATCAATCCACCTGCCGAATTAGTTGTAGAACCATATGTTATCTGTCCATGATAGTAGCAGTTATCCATTGTAAATGTGCCAGTAAAGGCACACTGTCCAATAAGTCCACCAACATAACCCTGGCCTTGTAATGAAAGGTTTCCGCTATAATAACTATCTTGTAAATCAAAGTCGTTAGAAACATTCCCTATAAGACCACCTATAGCATTAATATGTTTTGTTGCCTGAGAGGAAACTTGAATATTTAACTGTGCAAAAGAGTTATGAATGCTGGACATGGCATTATAACTTTGAAGGTGATAACCAATTAATGCACCAGCTACAACATTCTCTGTCTGAGTATTACATGTAATTGATCCACTCAAGATTCCAACATTATCAATAACAACGGCATCACTTAGTAAAGACTGTTCCCCAATAAGTACACCAACTACCATGGTTTCAGCACCAGTCGCAGAACTATAAACATT
Source organism: uncultured Clostridia bacterium (assembly GCA_947589655.1). Taxonomy (GTDB): domain Bacteria; phylum Bacillota; class Clostridia; order Christensenellales; family UBA1242; genus Caccovivens. Next base: position 10,094 of record CANQCE010000029.1, read on the forward strand.
AATATTTACATTTTGCAATAACAAATTTTGGAATGTGCCACCTGCTATG
>CANQCE010000030.1 GCA_947589655.1 uncultured Clostridia bacterium
GAAAACTTAAAATCCCAAGTTCGAAAGGACGTGTGGGTTCGACCCCCACCACCGGCACCACAAAAAAATTGCGCTGTTGGCTCATTTTCGCTTACAGCGAAAAGTATCGCTTTGACGCTTATTTTTTTGTCTTTGCCCCGAGTGTAAACCGCACTTCGTTGGCGGTTTAGGGCAATCGTTGTGATTTGTTGATTTGTCTTACCCCACACCGTGTGGCTTAACCCATAGCACGTAGGCATTCGTGGGTTGGTGGGGCTTCGCCCTACAACGCCTCCCCTCCACTCGCACCAAAATATAAAATTTATTCAATGCGATATGCCTAACAAAATTGAATTAGCCCTATTGACTTCTTGCAGTTAATATGCTATATTATTATAGAATTAATTGAACCCTCATTTGAATCAAATTCAAAAAAATATAGGAGGAAAAAAGATGCAATATGTATCATTGCCACAAGATAAAGATGTTATAGACTTTATCGCTGATAACCCAGACAAAGTAAAAGGTAGAAATATTTATATTGACCAAGCAATGTTTGATAGACTTTGCAGCCTAACGAGCAAAGATAAAATAGTATCAAAAAATGGGGGAACAATAATAGAACTTTCTATCGTTTGTTCTAAAACAGGCATTTTAACAACCGTGACAACCGAAGCAACAATTGGACATCCTCGTAGAATTGTTGAAGTTATTGCAGATGATATAGAGCCAATTGGAGAAATTGACCAATCTAAAGAGCCGCTTTATGTATCTAATGGTAAAAATCACGAAATCTCAACAATCCCACCTGACGACAAACAAAAATAATGTAAACATAATTTTTCAAGCATTTTTAAAAAATATAGTAAAAATGCTTGATTTTTTTTGTTTTTTTTGATATTATATTAAAGCATTTGATTGTGCGGAAGTGGCTTAGTGGTATAGCGTTGCCTTGCCAAGGCAAAGGTCGCGGGTTCGATCCCCGTCTTCCGCTCCAAAAAAATAACTTGGTTTTATCCAAGTTTTTTTTATTTTAACAATCCCCCACGACCTTTGCTAGGTCGCGGCTTAACACGAGGCGTGAAGGTCTTCGTGTGTTGACGGCGCTGCCTAAGAACCCATGGGCATGAGGGCGTGCATGGGTTGACGGCTTGCGCCTAAGCGTTCCCCGTCTTCCGATCCAAAAAAACAACTTGGTTTTGTCCAAGTTTTTTTATTTTAACAATCCCCCACGACCTTTGCCAGGTCGCGGCTTAACCCATGCTTACTAGGATTCCCAAAACTGCGTGCCAGTTTTGGGAAAAAAGGAACAAACAAACGAAAAAGCGATACTTTTTGGATTTATCCAAAAATGAGCCAAAGTGCAGTTTGCGACGCGGTGTGTTGACGGCTTACGCCTAAGCGTTCCCCATCTTCCGCCTCAAAAAAATAACTTGGTTTTGTCCAAGTTTTTTTATAACAAAAAACAGGAAGGCTAAGTCCTGTTTTTTAATGGTTTGTAATTACATTATTATTCTTCGCTATCAGCGCCAGAAACTTCGTCTAGGCCTAAAAGCGCAGTGGTGGATGCGCCATCCAGTTTTTCCACGGCACGCAGTTTGCTGGCAAGCAGACGCGTTCTTGTGCCAACAAGTTTATCAAAATCTTGGCTGGTTTTTTCAAATTGCTTATGGATGTTTTCAACAATGCCGCTAAATTTTTCAAATTCGGTGCGCACTGCCCCCAAAATTTTCCACACCTCGCCAGATTTTTTCTGGATGGCAAGCGTTTTAAAGCCCATTTGCAAACTGTTTAAAAGTGCACTCATGGTGGTTGGCCCGGCAACCGTAACGCTATATGTTTTTTGCAGTTCTTCAATCAAGCCCATTTTGGCGACCTCGGCGTAAAGGCTTTCAACCGGCAAGAACATGATGGCAAAATTGGTGGTTCCTGGCGGACAAATGTATTTGGTTTGAATGTCTTTTGCCATGCCCTTTATGCGCGTTTTTAGTTGCTCTTTTTTCTGCTTAACCGCTTCAAAATCGTTGCTCTCGTAAGAGGTTTGCAAGTCGCTGAACAGTGTGTAAGGGAACTTGCTGTCCACAGGCAGATACACAAATTCGCCTTCGCTCTGCCCAGGCAGTTTAATGGCAAATTCAACAGGCTCGTTTGCCTCGCCAGTGACAATGTTGGTTTCGTATTGCTCGCGTGCAAGGAGTTGGTCAAAGATTGCCCCCAGTTGAATTTCCCCAAACACGCCAGTGGTTTTCACGTTTGAAAGCATTTTGGTCAGGCTGCCAACATCTGTGGCGATGTTTTGCATCTCGCCCAAACTTTTGTAAACACTTTCAAGTTGTTTTGAAAGCACCTGAAAACTCTGCTCAAAGCGCTCGTTGATTGTTTTGGCAAGTTTTTCGTCAACTGTGGCACGCATTTTGTCCAGTTGCTGGTTGTTGTCCTCTTGCATCGCCTTTAAATGACGCTCGTTGGATTGCCTCATCGCCTCCAACTTTTCTTCTTGCATTTTGCTAATGTTTTGCATGCGCTCGTCAAGTTGTTTGGTGATTTCCAGAACGCGTTTTTCAAGTGCGGTGGAGTTTGCCGACATATTCTCTTGAAAAATTTTCAAGTTTTGAATAAAGGCATCGCTGCTAAGCCTTTGCATTTCGGTCAATTTATTCCCCATAAAGTCCATACTGTTGTTAAAGCCGTTTTTGATGTCGTCTTTGTCCTCGCGTGAGATGCTGGTGCTGGATTTGGTTTTAAACGCCACTACAATGCCAACCACACTTGTTAAAATGCACACGCAAAGTAAAACGATTGTGATAATTTCCATGTTCTCTCCTTTAAAAACATTTTAGCATAATTGCCATGTTTTTAAAAATCATTTTATAAACAATGCAATAAAAAAATCGGCGTTAATAGCCGATTTTTGTCTTTTGCAAATTTTAAGCGGTTGCAAAATCTTCCAGTGCAACAAGTGTGAATTTGATATTTCCATTTGTTGTAATTTCAATATTTCCACTCTCGCCGCTTCCGCTTTGATTGACATTAAGAGGGTTCTTGGTTGGGTTGTTATCAGTTATTTCGTTGCCAATGTTAACATCTATCTTGTTTTCTTTAACGCGAGTTCTCTCATCTTCTGCCGCCTGATTGTTAACCCAAGAGTTTGCCACAAATTTGGCACTGTTTGTAATTTTAATGTTCACATCGCCCTTGTCTGTGGTGATAGCCACATTTGATGGAACTTTGCCCATAAAGCCCAAATTGACATTTCCGCTTTGGTTGACAATGTTAATGTTCCCACTCACATCTTCAGCCATGACAACGTTAACTTTTAAGTTGTCTTTGCTGTCAACAATAACATTTTTATGTGCCTTTAACACGCTCAAAGAGCCGTTGTCCACAAGCATGGAAACATCGCCTGTAACCTCATACAACTCAACATCTGGCTTGCCGCCAAGTTCTTTATTTTCGGAAAGGAAGAAATCCCCATCCAAATATTTCACGCGAACATTTGGCGAAATTATGGAATCTTCCGATTCAAAGAACAAGCCGCCCTGAACATAGTCGAACAAATAGTTGCCTTGCACGCAGTTAACACATCTTGTTTTTGCTGCATTTAAGAAGCCTATATTCACGCTGCCGCTTTTGCAAGTCATTAAAATGTTTTTCTGCCAACTTGTTGTTAAAATTCCAAATTCAATTTTGCCTTTGTTTGTAATAAAACAAGATTCAACATTTAAAGCCAGCCCTTTTCCAGACTTTCCAGCAAATTCTATATTTTTTGAAGAAGATATATCTCCAGAGTTTGTTCGCAAGTCAAATGCGCGCCTTTCTTCCGTGCCGTCATCCTCTTTAAGCTCAGATTTTTCAACAAGAGTTGTGGCATCAAACATATCGGTTGTTAAAATGTTCCCGCTTCCTGTTTCAACTTTTAAAGATTTAAGCCCAACTGGTTGCGCCTGCTTGGTTGAAACTCCGCCAATTTGCACGTTTCCTTCGTCAGTTTTAACTGTAAGGTTCATGTTTGCAAAGTTAATTTGTCCATGTTCAGTGTCCAATTCGCTTCTTTTTGCAGTTGATGCGTGCACCACAATTTTAAAATCTTTTGAAAAATACAAGAAACCATTTGGCTCTGTTACTGTAAGATTAAGTTTTGTTGGGCCTGTGTAAGAAACCTCATACGCAAACTTAACGGCACTTGAAGCACCAGAAAAGCCTTTTGCCCCATTAAATATGTAAACACCATCTTCCGTCATTTTGTCATCAGAGTTCTTCTCAACAATAACATCACCGTAACCGCACTCAATTTCAAGGTCAGTTATATTTGACCAATCGATATCCGCCTGATTGGTGTCAGTTGTCTTTTCCAACTTGATATAAGAGTTGGATGAAAAATATTGCATCCAAAGCAGTGTTTTGCCTGGGTTGAAAATCATGATAACCAAGCAGATAAAGAAAATGGTTATAAGCAGCAAAACAAATAGACCAAAATAGAAGAAAAACCCTTTTTTTATTTGACCTGCCATAAAATCCCCTCCTTTTTTTGCCTTACATATTTTATTTTAACACTTTTTATAAAAATAGTCAATAAGGTTGCCCCGAAATTAATCCAAAATCGCTTTAATGCGCCTTATTCCACTTGAAGAACTTTCTTCTTTAACAATTTTCAGGTGATGCAAATCACGCGTGTTCACCGCATGAGGACCGCCGCAAATTTCTTTGGAAATGTTGCCAATGGAATAAACCTTTACAACCTGCCCATATTTGCTCTCAAAAACGCCAACCGCACCGCTTGCTTTTGCATCTTGAATACTCATTTCTTCGCAAACAACATCAACCTCTTGCGAGATTGCATCGTTGACAAACTTTTCAAGAGTTTCAAGTTCTTCTGGCGTCATTTTGTGGTCAAGGTTAAAGTCAATACGCAAACGCTCTGGAGTGATGTTAGAGCCTTTTTGCATAACTTGTGGTCCAAACATTTTTCGCAAACCTGCCATAATCAAGTGAGTTGCAGTGTGAAGTTTTGCACTCTCGTAACTGCTGTCGGCAAGCCCACCCTTAAACACGCCTGCCGATGCTGTTCGGCTTTTTTCTTGGTGTTCTTCAAAAGCCGCTTTAAAGCCTTCTTCGTCAACCGAATATCCACGCTCTTGCGCCATTTCTTTTGTAAGTTCCAGCGGAAAGCCAAACGTGTCATAAAGCCTGAAAGCCGCTTTGCCAGAAATGACGTTTTCCACCACCTCGCCCTTTTGTGCGGCAAAGGCTTTGTGCTTTTCTATGCCAAACAAAACCTTTTCAAACTCTTTGTGCCCTTCTTCCAAAGCCTTAGAAAATTTTTCGACCTCTTTTGCAAGTTCGTCTTTAACAAATTGTCTGTTTTGTTCAAGGTCGTGATAATCCTTGCCATGATTGTCAATTAACATGTCAATTATATCTGCAAAATATTTTGTATTGTAATTGATATTTCTTGCACAGTTCACCGCCCTTCGTATCAACCTACGCAAAATATATCCCTGCCCAACATTTGACGGAACCACACCGCGAGCATCACCCAAAATGAACATGGTTGTGCGCAAGTGGTCAGTGATAATGCGATAACATTTTTTGGAGGCATCGTTTTCCGAATATTTAACGCCTGCATTTTCGCCAATAAGGTCAATAACATCTTTAAAAATGCCAACATCATAAATGCTTTTAACGCCGTTAAGAACAACAAGCGCTCTTTCAACGCCCAAGCCTGTATCAATGTTAGGGTTAGCAAGTGCCACAGCCTTTTCGCCAGCATTTTCAACTTTGTATTGCATGAAAACATCGTTCCAAATTTCCATGTATTTTCCGCAATCGCAAGCAGGCGAGCAATTTTCGTTGCAACTTGGCTTGCCAGTATCCAAGAACATTTCAGTGTCTGGCCCACATGGCCCAACGCCGCCACCTAAAGCCCACCAATTATCATCTTTCCCTTGATAGAACACATGCTCAATGCCACATTTTTTCCAAGCGTTATACGCCACTTCATCTTTTGGTGCGGTTTCGTCACCCTCAAAAACGGTTGTTGCAAGCCTTTCTTTTGGAATTCCAAGATATTCTTTGCTGGTTAAAAATTCAAACGAAAGGGCAATCATTTCCTCTTTTGGACAACTGCCTAAATACCAATTTCCAAGCATTTCAAAAGAGGTCAAATGATAGTCGTCTCCAACGCTGTCTATATCGCTTGTGCGGATGCACCTTTGCACATCACAAATCTTGTTTCCTGCAGGATGTTTTGCCCCCAAAAGATAAGGCACAAGCGGATGCATCCCAGCCGTTGTAAAAAGCACAGTTGGGTCATTCTCTGGAATAATGGAATAACCTTCAATACGCTTAAAGCCATGTTTTTCAAAAAATTTAAACCATTTTTCTTTAATTTCGGTATCGGTAAACATATTTTTTCTCCTATTTCAAGTTCAAGATAGAGTATATCAAAAATATTGCTAAAAAACAAGCAAAAGCGCGAAAAATAACAAAAAAGAGGGCTGTTCCCCCTCTAAATTGTATTTAAAATGTGCCCTTTTAGTCTGCCTTCCTCTTTTTGTTTTCTTCTTCAAACTGAGTTATGGCATCAACAATGTGTTCATGGCGCAAGCGGCGCTTAATTTTTTGATGCCATTTTGGATATTTTTCTTTAACATCATATCTGTCCAAAGTTCCGCTCATGGACCTTACAAGGGCACGCCCTGCCCTGCGATTGTCCACCTGCTTTGCCACAATATCTGTTGTTTTTGATTTTTGCACGGCATACACACACTGCTTTACACCCCTGTGCTTTTCACGTTTTAAGAAAATGTAAAACAGCAAAAATGCAATTAAAAACACCCCCAAAAAACCAACATAATACAGGTTAAAGCCGGAAACAATAATAAAAATTAAGAGAAGTGCCGAAAAAAACAGCAAAGAAAACCAAGCATAGCGGAGTTCGTTTTTTGCCGCTTCCACCATGTTTTTGCCTTCAAAGAACATCACATGATATTCCCCTTCCACGTTTTCAATGTTGTTTATGTTTGCTCTCACTTTCACTCCTAACATTTATATATTATCATAACTGTAAAAATTTGTCAAACAATTTTATCTTCTCAAAATGTCGCCCACTTTCAAAGAAAGGCTGCATGGCACAACCACCCTCTCTTGAACAACTTTTGCGGCATCAACTTTTTCGCCAACAGAATTTGTTATGCTTTTTATTGTCAATTTTTTTCTGAAAGTGGCATCATCTGGGCTTAAAATTTGTAACGCATCGCCAACAATAAATTTGTTTCTCATTTCAAGTTCAACCGTTTTTCCGTCTGCGTCACGACTGACAACGGCAACAAAATCGCTCTCTTGAACAGGCATGGAATCTTCCAGATATTGCTTTTTCTCGTCTTTATAATAAAAGCCTGTGGTGTAGCGTCTGTGGCTTGCTTTATTTAATTCTTCTTCCAAAGTTTTTCCCGGTTTTTGTGGAAGTTTGTCCAGCGCTCTACGATAAGCATTTACAACTGTTGCAACATAATAAGCCGACTTCATGCGCCCCTCAATTTTAATACTGTCCACGCCAGCATCTTTTAAATCTTGAAGGTGAGAAAGCATATTCAAATCCTTGCTGTTAAAAATGTAACTGCCTTTTTCATCTTCCTGAACCTCAAGTTCGTCATCACGGCTGACCTCACGCACCATATATTTCCACCTGCACGCCTGCACGCACTCGCCATGATTGCTGTCACGCCCAGTGAGGTAGTTAGACAGCAAACATCTGCCCGAATATGCCATGCACATTGCGCCATGCACAAAAACCTCAATCTCCACTTTTTTTGGAACATTTTTGCGAATATTCTTCACTTCTTCAAGCGTAAGTTCGCGTGCCAAAATTAGCCTTTTTGCACCAAGTTGTGCCATAAGGTTGGCGGAATAAGAATTTATCACATTTGCCTGCGTGGAAACATGAACAGGCATTTTTGGCGCGTGCTGTTTAACAAACGCAAGCACACCCAAATCTGCCACAATAACCGCATCCACCTTTGCTTTGCACAAAAATTGCAGATAATCGTCAAGCCCAACAAAGTCCTTATCTTTGGCAATGATGTTCAGCGTAACATAAACTTTCTTTTTCTGTTTGTGTGCAATTTTAACGGCTTTTTCAATTTCCTCGTCAGAAAAATTTCCTGCAAAAGCACGAAGGCCAAACCTGCCCCCTGCAAGATATACTGCATCTGCACCAAAATGCAGTGCGGTCAAAAATTTTTCAAAGTTGCCTGCCGGCGCTAAAAGTTCCATTATTCTCCCTCCTTAACATTTTCTGGCATATTCTGTTATGCCATTTGTTTTGTTTGTGATTTCTTTAATTTTATCCAATTAACAATTCCAAAAATATCCAAAATGGAATAAACTACGTAATTCACAAGTGTTGGTATGTAAATTGCCCCTCCTCCGTTTTTTATTGTTTTTAAAAACACCATTAACCATAATGCAAGTGTGGTTAAATCCATTAAAAGCCTAAACACAAAGCAAAATTCACTTCGCCTAACTGACAAATAACAATACATACTTACAAAGAAAACCGCAAAAGTGCTTAAAATAAGGCTGGCGGTGTTAAGGGCTTGAAGAAGAAAATAAAACCCAACAGAAGCCCCACCAATGCCAACAAGGGCAAACAGCCATTCTTTCAGTTTAAGAGATTTGTTCAACTGTAGCACATGCGAATTATTCTTTTTTGTCCAAGTGTAAAAACTGAAAGCATATGCAGGAAAAACAATGCAAATATTAGTTATAATTTCACCATAATATTGGTTATAAAAGCACATTAGGCAATAAAAAACTATTTGCACAATGCCCACCAAATTGCCAAAAGCCATTCCTTTTGCCAGCAAAAAAGTTGTGGTTATGCCAAGCAGCGAACTTAAAATTATCATCCAGTTCGATTTAAACACAATGCTTAAAGTAATAATCACAATATAGGCCGCCGCCATAAAGGCAATTTCCCACCATTTTAAATTTTTTAATAGCATTTTTAATTTGTTCATATTCCCTCGTTCAAGCATTTCAAAATAAGCAAAAGTATCTTTGTTTTGTGCCGTTCAATTAAGTTGGCTACAAATTTCTCAAATTTCTTCTAATAATCGCCATACTGTTGTCAGTTTGCACTTTTTTAAGTTTAATCCAATTCACATAGCCAAAAATATTCATCAAAATTTGGATACAATAGGTAATAATTGTGGGCAAATAAGCCGCATTTTTTGAAAAAACACATCCCCAAAGCACCAGGCTAATCATATTTGAAATTGTATAAAAAATAAAATTAAATTCACTTCTTCGCACCTGCATATAACTTGCAAACAGTCCTGCCCCTGTAGAGATGCACGAAACCACCAAAAATTCGGTGTTAAAATATTTCAAAAAGAAAATATATCCCCACTGAAAGCAACGCTATTATAAAAGCCGCCAACAACATTTCTTGCCAAGAAACTTTGTTCACCTGCACAGCGTTCGAGCCTTTGTCAAAATGCCCCAACCACGAAACAATAGCCACAATATAAAGCGGCAACGAGATTGCCAGCGTCAAAGTAACTTCGCCGTAAAGATGGTTAAAATAGCTCATAGTGCAATATAAGCAACTGTTCAAAAATCCAATAAACTGTCCTAAAATCCAACCTTTTGCCAAAGCAAAAAGGGCTAAAATTATTGTAAAAGAGTTTACAAAAACCAGCACTCCGCTTTTATACACAATTCCAACAGCCAAAACAAGCCCTAATGAAACAATCAAAAACAATATTTCATATGGTTTAAGTTTGTATGTATTCAAAAATGTTGCCACGGCTATATCCTCACAACTGGTTTTGCAGTAAGTGTAAGGTCTGCAAGTCCAATCCCGGCT
>CANQCE010000031.1 GCA_947589655.1 uncultured Clostridia bacterium
TTTTATCTTTGGCAAAGCGTCTTTTAGCGATTCGCCCTCTGGCAGTTTGTCAACAATTTCAAGACCTTGCGTTGTGTTCAAATTGATTGACAATGCCACTTTTTCATTGATTGCATAAGAAACGCTTAAGTCCTCGCCTGAAACATTGTAAGTTAAGCCTTTAATGTTCAATGCATCCACGCCATTTAAATTTATTCCGCTTAAAATTTCAATTATATCTTCTGCATTTAGTTTTTTATTTGTTTCTGGTTTTTCAAATTTAATGCCAAAGGTAGAAACAATCTTATCAAACAAATCGGAAAATTCATTAAGGTTTGCTTGTAAAACTATCTCGTCAATGCGCACACGAACCTGTTCGTTATATATAATAATTTCCACCCTATTGGCAAGTTCACCATCAACCCCTTCTGCACAAACAGAACCTGCGGCCCTCAGATATATTTTATCTGACAAATCAACCTGCAAATCAAAATCAAAGGTCAAAGTTTCTTCGCCAAGATTAACCATTAACTGCAAATTGCCTTCTTGCTGCGAAAAGATGTTGTAATATTCTGCATCTTCCTGCTCAGTAAGTTCTTTTAAGTTAAATGCCTTAACTGCAAGTTCAATGGTGTTGTTTGTATTTGCGATTGTAAGAGAAGAAATATCGTCATTTTCAAATACAACATTTATCTCTGCATCAACAGGGTTTTCAGTGGCAAATTTGGCTTTAAGTGTAAGATTATCTGTTGTGCCAAACAAATTAAATGAGAGTTTTTTGATAATCTCTTTCAACTGAAGCGTTGTAACATCCTCGCCAAAGAACTGCATCGAGAGGTTCTTGATTGTAGCATTGTTATTTTGCGTTTCAGCAGACTCGGTTGTAGAGCCTTTTTCTGGCATATTTTCTGCAACAATTGCAGCAATAACATCAAACAGTTTCTCGGAATTTGCAGCATTTATTTTTAACTTGTTGTTTTCATAGTCTATATAAATGTTGTCTTTTTCATATCGGATAACAATATCGTGTTTGCCAACTTTAAAGCCGCTTATCCTATATATATTGTTTTCAAGGTCAAATTCAACATCTCCAAAAAGTTTAACGCCGCAAACCGAAGCGTCAAAATGGAAGGCATGTTGTTTGTTCTCAATGAATGCTTTTGTTTTTTCAATCTTGTTGAAAACCCCATCAATGCTTTCTGCTTTTTCTGGCAAGGCAACATTTTCGGCGGTTGCCCCAAGTGTAAGTGTTGCGTCAACTTTGTTGTAACTTATTTCAATTTGTGCATTGTCGTTTATTTTAGAAATTTTTCCAAGCCCTGAAAGATATTCAACCACTGCAAGTTGGTCGCCCTCCCCTGCAAGCAGTTTGATATTGTTCAGCACTTTCATCACGGCGCCAAGCCCAAGTTGCTTTTCAGAAAGGTCGCCAAATTCAGGGAGTTCAATGTCTGTGGCAAAAATTTGATTGATGCGTGCAATATATTCTTGCAGATTGTCAATATCTCCGCAAACAACAATTTCGTCTAATTGCAAATATACGTCATTTCCGCAAACAGTTAAAATTGCTCTATTGTCCAAAAGTTTAATTTGCGCTTTAATCCCGTTGGAATAGTCCACTATATATGTGCCAGAATATTTTTCGCCATCATAAGCAATTTCAAATTGCCCAGCAAATTTCTCAGCCGCCATAACCTCATCGGCAACGTCCAAAAGCGGCAACAGATTTGTTACATCATAATATTCTGTTTCGACAACCGAAATGCCTTCTTCCACAGCGTTAAAACCAACATGCAGATGATATTTGTCATAAGCCACCTCAAGTTCGCTTAACTGATTGTTTTGTTGTTTTAAAACAACATCTGCACCCTGATTCCAATGCATGCTATATTCATTTTCCGTAAGCGTTGCCGTTTGTGGAAGATAATCCGTTACAACACCTTGATTTGAAAGCACGGCAGAAAGCACCGATTTTGCCAAAGAGGCATAATCTGGCTCACTTTCGGCCATTTGTGCCAATTTTTCGGTGTCAATGCCAAGTTTGGAGAGCATTTCATCCAAGATGTCTTCCACTTTTTTGCCCGTCTGCCTTTCTATAACCGCACTAATTTTATCTTTCCATGCGTTAAAATCTTTGGCAGCAATTTTAAGCTTAAGCCCATTTGCTTCAATAAAAATTTGCTCTGCTTTATAAGTGAGTGCAAGGTCCAGCCCTTCAACAGCAGATGTGCTCAGTCTCGCCCCAACCTTAGGGTCAACTTGCAACAATGCGTTATAGGTTTTTTCGCCAACAGACAAATTAATGTTTGCTGCCACATGATTGTTTGCAAACAAGTTTTTAGCATGCTCGCCAAAGATAACAAGTCCGCTCATGTCAACAATATCTTTTTCTTCTTCGTCAAAAGAAACTTCAATCTCGTCTTTGTTCATCTCTATTGATGGTGCCGACAACTTGATAGCATTATTTGAAATGAGGATGTTGTTTGTTTCAAGGCTGGTTATGCCAAAGTTCTGGTCGCATTTTAAAACGCCCTCAATGGCAGAGCCAAGACGGATGACAAACTGATAACTGCCGTCTTCAAGTTGTTTTTCATCCACTTTCAACTTAGCCAAAAGGCTGTTAGGGTCAAAATTGTTAAAATCAATGCCCAAAGCGCTGCCAATTTTGTCAACAAAATCAAAATTGATGCCCAAATTTTCTGTTGCAAAATTAAGCACCTGCATTGGGTTTACTTTTACATCCATTCCTTGTGCAACTGTGGTGTCAAACTTATAGGTTTTGCCTTGCAATGTAAGATAAAGGTTTGGTGCAGTGTAAACAGCATCAACAACAAAATTTTGTTGGTTATATTCAAGGTCAAGGTCAATTTGTATGCCGCTGTCATCATAAACAACATCGGCGTTCAAATCCAAATCAACCCCAGAACCCTCAAAATTCAAATTCAGCCCATTAATTCGGATATTTTCAAAATCAACTACACGTTGTATAAATTCCGCAAAATATGTGTCATCATTTGCGCCTGCGCCGCCAATAGGGAGTGTTAAAACATTTGGCTTTACATCTCCAAACAGTTCAACATAACCAAAGAACACCACCAAAACAATTACAATATATTGTGTAAAAGTGCGAAAAATTTTTGGGAAGACTTTGTTTGGCTTTTTAATTTCCATTAGGCCACCTCCCTAAGCACGTGTTCCACACTTGGGATGTCTGTAAAATGAAATTTGTCATCAAATTTATCTGTGACCTTCATCATGCCAATGCCAGACACGTTCATTTTATAAATTTCTTCATACGAAATTTCAACAAAGTTAAAACTGTCGTCAACTGTAACATCCATGGTTAAAGAAACCCACTCTGGAGGGTCTGCCATGCCTGAGGAAAACTTAATTTCATAAGAATAGCACAGTGCCGCATATGCAAGATGCGAACCGTCCATTTTTATTTGGAAGGAATATGTTCCGTTGCCGTTGTCTTTAACTGCAGACATCATATTTTGCCCACAAGTTATAGACGAAACAATGTATGGCATAACTCTGGAAGGATGCGTGTTGAAAGTGGTTTTATATTCTTCCAAAGTTAAATTTTGCAGTTCTTTCTCAGCAAAAACGCCAACAAAATCTTCATAATTTTCTGCTTTTGGGTTTAAAATGTCCCCCTTGGCATAAAGTTTTATTTCATCTGTGGCATAATCATAGATAATGCGTGAGCAAATTTGTGGCGCAAGGCTGCTTGTGGATGGACTTAATTTGTTATAATAAAGTTTGCCATCTTTTTTTAAGCGCTCGCCTTTCATTGGCTGTTCAATGCCCATTGGCGCATGAACAGTTCCAGTCATAATTTTATAAAATTCGTTTGCGTTATAAAGGTTGTGCTCGGCAATAACATACAGTTCCACAGGGCGAAAAGAAGTTGGCTTGGAAGAAGCACTGCGCTTAACAAGTTCCAGCACTGTTTCTTCGCTTTCCGAAATGGATTCTTCACTTGCATCCACAACAGAAGGAACTTCCAGATTGTCAACATAAATTTTGCCAACAGAAAGGCCTGTCAGCAGTGCGACAGCAATCAAAAGTATTGTGGACATAAAATTTTTTAATTTATTTGTCAAATTTTCACTCCAATTTGAGAGATTTCAATATTCAAAAGTTTCAGCATCGCCAAAACGTAACTTTAAAAGCACGGCACAAAAAATTTTGCAGATTTCTGATGCTACACATAGCATAACACAAATGGATAAATTTGTCAATCAAAAATAATTAAATATTTTTAAATATATATATGCAACAAAAAAAGTCTCTACAACAAGAGACTAATTTCCTATTTTTTTATCAATTTCACACACGTTTCCAGCCCTGCGGTGCAAGGGAACATGTCAAAAACGGTGACATCTTGAATATCATAAAATTTAAGCAACGTTTTCAAATCTCGAACAAGTGTGGAGAAATTGCACGACACATACACAATCTCTGGGATCTCTTTCTCTATTATACTGCCCAAAACGGAAGCTTTGCAGCCCTCTCGTGCTGGATCAAGCACCACAAGATTGGCATCTGAAATGAGAGGAAGTTTTTCTTCAACCTTTCCACAAATATGCTTTATGTTTTTGGCCACAAATTGCTGTGCCGCAAGGTGCGCAGATTTTTGCATTTCAATTCCATACACAAATTTGGCAGATTTTGAAAGCATATATGTTAAAAGCCCCTGCCCTGCATAGGCATTGACAACATTTTTATTTTTTGCAAATTTAAGAATGTGTTCATACAGAAAAGCGGCAACGGCGTCATTAACTTGGTTAAAGGCCTGCGGCTGAAAACTTGCCACAAAGCCATCAAACTTTTGCTGCAAAACATCTTTTCCATGCACACATTCAACCTTGGTGCTATCGCTCTCCAAAACCTCTCCAAAAGCAAAAAACACAGAAAAATCACCAAAAATTTGCAAATTTTTGACATTTTTTACATGATTTTTTGCATTTTTAGGAAAAAGAAAGCAAATTGCAATATCTTCGCCGACATTTTTTATATAGCAACTTTTTGCGCCTTCCACCGCCTTTGATGCAACAAACTTTTTTACAATCTCCAAAGCCTTTTGCACTTTTTCATTGGCAATTGGGCAGGTTTTAACTTCAAAAAATTCATGCGTTTTTGCCTTGTTGTAACCAACCTTGCCGTTTTGAATTTCAAGTTTTATCTTGTTGCGATAAAAGAACCTGTTTGGGCTTTGCACAAAGTTGATTTTGCCGTTGTAGCCAACTTTTGAAAACTCTTTTGCAATGTTGTTTGTCTTAAATTGCTGTTCTTCTGCATATCCGCAATGCTGAAAATCGCAACCTCCGCACACTGAAAAATGTGGGCATTGCGCAGGTTTACGCATAATAGACGCCTGCAACACTTTTTTACAGTCCGCCAAAGAAAATGAGGCATACTCTTTAACAATTTCCGCTTCCACCACCTCGCCAGGCAGCGTTTTTGGCACAAAAACAACTTTGCCATCTTTTTTGGCAACGCCAGAACCATCGTATGACAAATCAAAAATTTGCAAGGTTTCCATGGCATGATTTTATCATAATTTTGTGCTTAATTCAAGAAAAAGCAACTATTTTTCTTTTTTTCTGTGCTGAAAACGACAATTTATAAGCGAAGATAAAGAACACGAAATTTGATTGACCAAATTCCGCAGCTGTTCAATCTGTTCCATGTCAAGCCCTTTGGCAAGTTCCATTGCAATGGCAGTTGCCAATAGAACAAGTTCTTCATCTGTGCAAGCCATGTTTTTTTATATTAATTTTTAAGGGTTTTTGTTAAAATTTAAGGCTTTGTAAATTTCCAAAAGTTCGTCAAGCGAAAAACTCTCGGCACGGCGTGACAAAACCTCCTCGGTTAGCGCACTTTTAAGTTTATCTTTGAAATAAACCTTGGAGAGATTGTTTTGCAAAGTTTTTCTTCTCATGGCAAAACAAGCCTTGACAAATTTAAAAAATTCTGCCTTGTCAACATCTTCATGCCTATGTTCAATTAAAATGTTAAGCACTGCACTGTCCACATTTGGCTCTGGATAGAACATCTTTCTGCTGACAATCCTTTTTATCGTTGGTGTTCCGTGAAAGTTCGTCATGACCGTTAAAATTCCATAATCCTTTCCACCAACTTTGCTGCAAATGCGCTCGGCGACCTCTTTTTGCACCATTATGGTAAGCGAAACAAGCCTTGTGCTCTGCTCAAGCAGTTTAAAAATGATGGGCGTTGTGATGTAATATGGAAGGTTTGCCACAACTTTAATTTTGCCACCAAACTTACTCTCCACCTCACGCATATCGGTGCCCAAAAAATCTTGAAAAACAAACTCCACATTGGCAAGATTTAAACTGTTTAAAGTTTGTTCAAGCGTTTTGTCAATTTCATATGCAACAACTTTTTTTGCACGAGCAGACAGCACCTTTGTTAAACTGCCTGCACCAGCCCCAATTTCCAGCACCTCATCTTCAGGCATAATTTGCGCATCGTCGGCAATGGCTTCAAGAAGGTTTTTATCTGATATAAAGTTTTGCCCAAACTTTTTTTTGAATACAAATTCGCTCATATTTTTCCCTTTCACTTTCCAATTCCGAACAAGCGCATTGAATTTTGGGTTGTGACCAGAGCCACCTGTTCAATTGGAATATTTTTTATTTTAGAAATTTTATCTGCCACATAAACCACATTTTTTGGCTCGTTGCGCTTGCCTCGGAACGGCTCTGGGCTCATGTAAGGGCAATCGGTTTCCAAAAGTATGCGCTCTAATGGCAACTCTTTTACAACCTCTTGAACGTTGTGGGCATTTTTAAAAGTGACAACTCCGCCAAAGGAGAACGAAAAGCCCAGTTGCATCAAAATTTTTGCACTTTCAATGCTGCCAGAATAACAATGCAGCAAACTTTCTTTTTGCAGCCTGTATTTTTGCAAAATTTTCAGCGTGTCCCCCATCGCATCTCGGCTATGCACCACAATTGGAAGTTCCAGTTCTTCTGCCAGAAGAATTTGTTTTTCAAATGCAATCTGCTGCAAATTTTTAATTTCTTCTTTTTCAAAATCAGTGAGGCTTTCGCCAGCCCTTTCATGCTTTATTTGTCCCAAATAATCCAGAAAATGATAATCCAGCCCAATTTCACCTATTGCCACCACTTTTTGACTTTTTGCCAGTTTTTTTAATGTTTTTAACGAATTTTCAAGGCTTTTTTGTGCATTTTTAACAAATTCTGAAAAATCTCCTTTGCCATTTTTAAACCAATCTTCAAGTTCTGCCACATTTTCAGGATGCACGCCAACCGTTGCGTAAATATCTTTGTTTGTGCTGGCAAGGGCAATTGCAAGTTTGGAAGATGTCAAATCGTAAGCCGCCGAAACGATACCACAAATGCCCGCCTGCCTTGCGTTTTCAATAACCTGTTGTAAATCGGCACTATATTGTTCATCTGTTAAGTGCCCATGAGCATCAAAAAGTTCCATAAAAACATTTTATCAAAAAAAATTAGGCAAGTCAAACCATTTGCCAAAGGTTATGTTTGTGCTTTTTTCGCCACTTTTCGCATAAATAATGTTATGAATTTATTTTGGCTTATCATGATGCTATCCAGCATCCTTGTGCTGCTTGTAACAAATCCAGCGGCAATGCTTTCGGAAATGTTGTCCGCATCCACAGATGCACTGGAACTTTGCATTGAACTTTGTGCCGTTTATTGCGTTTGGCTGGGCATTATTGAACTTGTGGATGCAAGTGGACTTGGCGAAAAACTTGCAAAACTTTTGCGACCGCTTGTGAAAAGAGTTTTTAAAGTGGAAGATGAAACCACGCAAAAACTAATCGCCATGAATATTTCTGCCAACATGCTGGGTCTAGGCAATGCGGCGACCCCCATGGGCATAAAGGCAATGCAGGCTCTTGACGATGGCTCTGGCAAAGCAAATTTTGCCATGATTATGCTTATTGTTGTAAATGCCACATCAATTCAACTTTTGCCCACAACCATAATTGGGCTGCGGCAAAATGCTGGCTCGGCAAACCCTTCCGACATCATTTTGCCAACTTTGATTGTCACTTTCTGCACAACAGTTATGGGTATAATTTTGGTGAAAGTGATAAGCAAATTTGCAAAAAAGATAAAATTGAAGCGTAAAATATAAAATTTTTAAGGTTTTTATGAGCGTTTACATTCTTCCAATCATTTTTGTTGTTTTGTTTTTGTATTGCATCTATAAGCGCATAAACACTTACGATGTTTTTGTTAAAGGCGCAAAAGGTGCAATAAAACTTGTTGTGGACATTTTCCCATATATTGCCGCAATTTTAATTGCGGTGGCGCTGCTGCGCGTAAGCGGAATAACAAATTTTTTAGCACAGTTGCTTTCCCCAATTTTCAATGCGCTGGGCATTCCAACCGAACTTGTGGAGTTGGTGCTGCTACGCCCTTTCACAGGAAGTGGCAGTTATGGCATACTTGAAAACATTTTCTCAAGTTACGGCGCAGACAGTTACATCTCACGCTGCGCCTGCGTGATAATGGGTTGCAGCGAAACCATTTTTTATGTCGCCACGGTGTATATTTCGCAAACCAAAGTGAAAAAACTGCTTTACGCCATCCCAGTTGCCCTTGTATGCTCGCTTGTTGGAACAATCCTTGCCTGCCTAATCTGCAAGGTGATGTAAAAATGCCACGTTGTCAATTTGCTTGACAAGTTAAAGTTTTTAAAGGTATAATAAGCAAAGCATTCTAGGAACAAGGCAAAATCCCCAGCCTTTCCAAGAATGTTTTTTATTAATTTGACTATTTTTCCATCCATATGTATAATGGTTATGAGGCAATAAAATGAATTTAGATGAAGTTTTAGATTTTTTTTACAAATATTCACCCAATTTTACAGAACGTTACGAAAAAGACGGCGTAAAATTTCTTTTTAGCGAATTTGTGAACGATTATTATTCCAACTTTGCCATTGTTGAAAGTGCAAAGGATATTAAAATTGCAAATGAGGTTTTTAAACAAAGAGGTTTAACCCCAATTTACTATTCAAAAAAAATCCCAAAAGGCTATGAAACGGTGTTTGAAGACGATTTGCTTGTGTTTGAAAACCCTAAAATTTTATATAAGAAATTTAAGAGGTTAAAAAACAAAAGCATTTCCTTGGTTGCCGTTACAAAACCTTTGCAAAAAAAATGGAAAATTGTTACAGATTTGGCTTTTAAAGAGCCTTCTGCCGACAATCCTTATGCAAATTTAGATAATTTTGCTTATTGCGAGGGCATACTTTATTTTATCAAACACGAAAGCGCCTGCCAAACGCAACCTTATTTAATTAAATATAAAGGCAAGTTTGTCGGAACAATTACAGTCAGTTTTGCGGAAAGAAAATGTTATATAACTGGTTTTGCAATCATGCCAGATTTTCGCCGAACAAAAGTTTTTCTCTCCATGATAAATGTGCTGGAAGTGCTGCTTGAAAAAGGCGTGGAAACCATAATTTGCTTTACTGAACTTGGCGAATATCCTAACAAACTTTACAAAAACATAGGTTTTAAATCTGTGGGTCATTTGTATGCGTATAAATTGCCTGAGTGATATATCTTTTTAATTTTAAAATAATTTTTGTTTAAACACTTGACATCCCTCACAGAAATAGTTATAATTAAAAAGCATTGCAATAAACCACAACAGGTGTTAAAGTCCATAAAAAACATGCAAAATTTAATGATGGCTTGTAGCTCAGTCGGTTAGAGCACCACCCTGATAAGGAAAATTTAACCGAAAATCGACAGATGTAAAAGTCG
>CANQCE010000032.1 GCA_947589655.1 uncultured Clostridia bacterium
TCTTCAATTTTCTTTACAATTCCAGCGGCCTCTTTCTGAGCCTCGTTGCGCATGTTAGAAACAAGTTCTGCTTTTGCCTCCTCTCTTGAAAGTTTGGAAGCCTTTTCCAGTTCCACCAAAATTTGCCCTTTAAGTTCCTCTTGTTCCTGCATAGCCTTTTCAAGTTTTT
Source organism: uncultured Clostridia bacterium (assembly GCA_947589655.1). Lineage (GTDB taxonomy): Bacteria > Bacillota > Clostridia > Christensenellales > UBA1242 > Caccovivens. The sequence goes on from CANQCE010000032.1 coordinate 170, forward strand.
CTTTAGAGAGCAAAACGTCTTTCTTTTCGTCATCAAGTTGTTCACTTTTCTTGTCAACCGCTTGCTCTTTTTTCTCGATGTATTCTTCTCTTTGATTAAGCCTTTCTTCAAGTTTTGTAACTTCGCTGCGGCGTTCTTTAATTTCTTGCTCAAGTTCGTCTTTCAGTTTTTGCGATTGTTCTTTGCTTTCAATAATCGCCTCTTTTTTTATTGTCTTCGCCTCTGCATACGCATCTTCAATAATTTTCAAAGCATTTGATTTGTTTTTTTGTAGTTTTTTGCTGCTATAAATTTTAAAAACCAAAATTCCCATTGCAATGCCCACCAAAAACAAGACAACTGCAATTACCGACACGATTGCTGGCGAGACATTTAAAAGCATATTTTTCATATCTCACCTCTTTTCCTTTTCTTTAAGCGGAAAGCCAATGACGAAAGAAACCCCCACTTAAACAATTTAAGTTTAACCTTTTTGAACATGTTTTGTCAAATAAAAATAAAAAATATAAATAATATTTTTAAAAAGTGCATTTTTGCAATAAAAAACAAGCCGCTTTGGCTTGCTTTTTAAACTGCTTTTTTCTCCTCCGAGTCCACTTTTTCTTCTGGCTCACGCTTTACCAAAATTGGATTGGTGCCTTTTTCAATAAAATCGCGAGTTATGATAATTTTTCCATACACATTTGGGTCTGGAAGGTCAAACATAAGTTCAAGCATCCTTGCCTCCATAATTGTGCGGATGCCCCTTGCACCTGTTTTAAGGTCAATGGCTCTGCCTGCAACATAGGCAATGGCATCGTCTTGAAATTCAATGTCAAAACCGTCAATTTTAAACATCTGCTTGTATTGTTTAATCAACGAATTTTTAGGCTCAACCAAAATGCGCCTTAATGCTGCATCGTCAAGGTTGTCAAGGCCTGTTACAATAGGCAGCCTTCCCACAAATTCTGGAATAAGCCCATATTTTATAAGGTCGTCTGGCTGAACATCTTTGGAATAATCAATCTTTGCCTTTTCTTCCGAATTTTTAATGTTTGCATTAAAGCCGATAGAAGAAGCGGAAATACGCTTGTTTATAATGTCATCCAGCCCAACAAAAGCCCCTCCGCAAATGAACAAAATGTTGGTTGTGTCAATTTGAAGCATCTCTTGATGCGGATGTTTCCTTCCGCCTTGTGGAGGCACACTTGCAACGGTGCTTTCAATAATTTTCAAAAGTGCCTGCTGCACGCCCTCACCGCCCACATCTCTTGTAAGCGAGCGGTTCTCGCTCTTGCGCGCAAGTTTGTCAATTTCGTCAATGTAAATAATTCCACGCTGAGCCTTTTCAATGTCATAATCGGCATTTTGAATAAGTTTTAAAAGCACATTTTCCACATCCTCGCCAACATAACCAGCCTCGGTCAGCGTTGTGGCATCTGCACAGGCAAAAGGAACATCAAGTATCTTTGCCAAAGTTCTTACAAGCAAGGTTTTCCCAGAGCCGGTTGGGCCAATCATAAGCACATTGCTCTTTTCAAGTTCAACAGCGTTTTTATCTTCTTTTTTCTTCTTGCCCTTGTTGTGTTCGTTATAGTTTATTCGTTTGTAATGGTTAAAAACTGCCACAGACAGCACTTTTTTTGCATTATCCTGCCCAATAACATAATCGTCCAAAGTTTTTTTAATCTCTTTTGGAGAAGGAAGAACAAGGTCTTTAAACACCTTCACTTTCAAACTTTCTTCTTTTATAATGTCTGCGCAAATTCTAATGCAATCGTCACAAATAAAGGCATCTCCGTTAGGGCTGGCAATAAGTTTTTTTGCCGCTTTTTGAGGTCTTCCGCAAAAAGTGCAGTTGCACATTTCGATATCTTTCATTTAATCACCTCTTTTAAAAGGCTTTATTTGTCCGCCTTTTTAGATTTTCTAGTTACAAAAATATTGTCAATCAGTCCGTATTTCTTGGCGTCATTTGCACTCATATAGTTGTCGCGGTCAGTATCTTTTTCAATTTGTTCAAGGCTTTTGCCTGTGTTTTCGCTTAAAATGCGGTTGAGCATATTCTTTGTTTCCTTCATATGCTTTGCCTGTATTTCAATGTCACTTGCCTGACCTTGCGTGCCGCCAAGTGGTTGATGAATCATAATTTCACTGTTTGGCAATGCAAAACGCTTTCCTTTTGTTCCACTTGAAAGCAAGAATGCCCCCATTGATGCCGCAAGCCCAATGCAAATTGTGGAAACATCGCATTTGATATAGTTCATGGTGTCGTAAATGGCAATTCCTGCACTAACTGAGCCACCAGGGCTGTTTATATAAAGATAAATGTCTTTATCTGGGTTTTTGCCTTCAAGATAAATCAGTTGTGCAATCACAACATTTGCTGTTGCATCTGTTATTTCACCTGTTAAAAACACAATTCTGTCTTCCAAAAGTCTGGAATAAATATCATAAGACCTTTCGCTTCCGCCAGTTTGGTCAATTACCATTGGAATTAACATAAGGTTTACCCTCCTTAAAATTATTCTTCTTCTGGCACAACAACTTTATTGTTATGCTCTTTTAAAAATTTATTAGTAAGTGTCAGAACAAGTTCGTTTTCTTTCTGAACTTTTTCTTCATGAGTTTTCAAATCTTTTGTTGCGGCTGCAAGTTCATCTTCTGGAACAACAATGTTTTCTTTTTCAATAATTTTTCTGTAAATATATCTGGCCTTAATGTTGTTAAGAGTTCTTTCTTTCATGGAATTTACGTAGTCGTCAAAGTTTGTCCCCCCTGTTTGCTGGATATATTCTTCCAAAGAAAGATTGTAAGGTTTGAGCGCATCGCGCATGTTCCTAATTTCGTAATCAACAAAATTGGCAATCATAATTTCAGGAATTTGAATTTCAGTGTTGTCGATAAGATAATGGCGAATGTTGTATTCGTATTCAGAGTCTTGGTCACTGCGCTTCATATCTTGAATATGAGCAGTTACGTGTTTTCTATACTCATCAACAGTTTCAAATTCTGTCGCATTGGCAACAAATTTGTCGTCAAATGTTGGCAGTGATTTTTCTTTAACCTCTTTTATTGTTACCTTAAATGTGGCTTTTTTATCCCTAAATTCTTCTGCGCCATAGTTGCTTGGGAAGGTTACGTTAACATCCACAACCTCGCCTGTTTTATGACCTATAAGTTGTTCTTCAAAGTTGTCAATAAAAGAGTGCGAGCCAATTTCCAAAGAATAATCGTTTGCAGCGCCCCCTGCAAATTCTTTGTTGTCTATAAAGCCAATAAAGTCAATAACCGCAACATCGCCATTTTTAATTGCTCTGTCAACAACCTCAAATGTGGCGTTGTCTTCCAAAAGATGATGAATATAATGTTCAACATCATGGTCAGTTACTTCGTCTGTGTGCACTTTTATATCCACGCCTGTGTATTTGCACAGTTTAAAGTCTGGCACAATTTCAAACATAATCTTCATCTTCAAGCCGTCACTGACTGTAAAACTTTCAAACTGTGTGTTTGGCATTGCAACAGGCTCAAGTTCTGGTTCTTTTTCCAAGATTTCGTTCATGGTTTTGTTAACAAAATACTCCACCGTGTCTTCAAAGAACACATTGTCCCCATATGTTTTTTCAATAACCTTTCTTGGTGCGTGCCCTTTGCGGAAACCAGTTATATTAAATTTCCCCTTGTTTGCCTCGTATGTTTTCTGCACGCCGTCTTCCCACTCGTTATTGTCAATGGAAAGTTCAACTTCAACTTTTGTTCCTTCTTTTTTTAAATTATACATTTTTACCTCCGTAAGTGAAATGATGAAATAATATTGTAAAATATTTCGCTTAATTTTAGCATAGTTCAAGATAAAAAGCAACAATATTTGACAGATTTTTATGTTTTATTTTGTCGAATTATGCGTTGTTATGGCAAATTGCAAATTTCATAAACATTTTTGCAACCTTTTTAAAAAACTTTTAAAAAATTTTTGCGCTTTTTTCACGGCAGTGTTATAATAAAAACATGAAAAATATGTCGTTTTATGAAAAGCGTGACCTTAAAAATATGCAAAAGATAGGCAGTTATCTCTCCAATCTGCCAGAATATTGCTTCGATTTTTTCACAGGCATTGAAAACAACACGTCCACCCTGACCCGTGTAAATTATGCCATGGATTTATCTGTGTTCTTTGATTATCTGGAAAAGTATGTAATAAAAAAGCCAAAAATGCAGATAGGTCTGGCAGATTTAGAAAAATTAGAGGCAAGAAACATTGAAAACTATCTTTCGTATCTTTCTTATTACGAAATAAACGACAAAATGGAGAAAAACACAGAAAGAGGCAAAGCAAGAAAACTTGCAAGTGTGAGGAGTTTCTTCAAATATCTGTTCGACCACGATATGCTTTCCAGCAATGTGGCAAGCAAAATTAAAACCCCAAAACTGCACAATAAAGAGATTATTCGTCTGGAAAAAGACGAGGTAGAACGCCTGCTGGATGCCGTTAACAGCCCCACCACATTTTCGGCAAGGCAAAAAAATTATAACAAGCACACGCAAGAGCGTGACAACGCCATTGTAACCTTGTTTTTGGGCACAGGAATACGTATTTCCGAACTTGTAGGGCTTAATGTGGAAGATTTTGATTTTTCGCAAAACGCCTTTAAAGTTACAAGAAAAGGCGGAAATCAAACAATTTTGTATTTTTCTTTAGAAGTCCAAAACGCCTTGCTTGCGTGGCTTGAAAAGCGCAAAACCCTAAACTTGCCACCAGAAGAAAACGCCATGTTTGTCTCCCTTCAAAACAAGCGTATTTGCGTCAGAGCGGTAGAAAATTTGGTAAAAAAGTTTGCCAAAGAGGGCAGCCCTTTAAAAAAGATATCCCCTCACAAATTGCGTTCCACATTTGGCACCAATTTGTATAGAGAAACAAAAGATATTTACATTGTTGCTGATGTTCTTGGGCACAAAGATGTTAACACAACCAAAAAGCATTACGCCGCCATCAGCGAAGACATGCGAAAATCTGTTGCAGGCAAAATTAAAATTCATCGCACATAAACAAGATATTGTGGTGTTATGCATTGCATACCACACCACATTTTGTTTTTATCTAACCAGCCAATCGGAATATACACCATATCCTTTGGTTGGGTCGTTTAAGAAAACATGGGTTACCGCACCTATAATTTTTCCGTTTTGCATAATAGGCGAGCCGCTCATCCCCTGAACAATTCCGCCTGTAAGAGCAAGCAACCGCTTGTCTGTGACCCTAAAAACCAGGCTTTTGTCATTTGCGGATTTTTGATTATTTGCCTTTATAATTTCAATGTCATATTCTTCTCTTATGCCGCTAATGCTGGAAACTATCTTGGCATTTCCCAGTTTTATGCCCAGCCTGCCGCCCATTTTGGCGGTTAAGTTCTCGTCTATAAGCCCACTTGTGTCGGTTATAACCCCATTTATGCCAAATTTGTCGTTGTTTTCAATCGTTCCCTTTTCTTTGGAACTTGACAAAAATATACATTTAAGTTCGCCTGGGGCATTTTTTTTGCCCTTTGTTATGCCAATCAGGCTGCAATCATACACTTTGCCAGATGTTATCGGCACAATATTGCCGCCGTTTGCCTCTATAATTGGGTGCCCTAGCGCCCCATATTCGTGAGACTTTTTATTCACAAAAGTGAGAGTGCCTATGCCTGTTATGTCGTCTTTCACCCAAAGCCCAAGTTTCTTGTTGTTGTCAGCATCGCTTTTTAAGCGCACCAAGGTTTTCAGTTTCTTATTCTTGCGCAAATATTGGACCTCTGCCTCCTCAACAGCCTGCCCAACAAGTTCCTCTGCCTGCTGCAAACTCTCAATTTGCTCGCCGTCTATCTGCGTTATAATGTCCCCCTCTTTCAGTGATGAAGAACTTTCATTGCTGACCACCACCATGCCGTCTGTAAGCATGGAAATGCCAATCGGCACCCCTCCAACATAATAATCTTCGTTGTCAGAAAGAACAATCCCAACCTTTCTTATAGGCAAGAACCCAAACAGTTTAAAAACAATGCTATCCTGCTTAATTTTTTGCCCATCAACGCTCTTTTCATTTTCTTCAATACAAGCGGTTATAAAACTTCCAAATTTTCGGCTATCATTGGCGAATTGCACATCGTCAAAACTTGCAAGAAAGCCATTTTCCAAACTTGCAATCTCTGCTATTGGCACAGCAATTGACAGACAAAAGATAGCCACAAACAATAAACAAAGTATTTTGTAAAATCGTTTTCCCATGTTTAATAGTGTTTGTAGATTTGGTTGCTTTATTCAAACTTCGTTTTTTAGCACAAAACTATAATCTTCCAGTTCCTTTTTTAACGCCCTATAATTAGGGCAAATTTTCTGCACGTCTGCCCAAAATTTAGGCTTGTGGTTCATGTGTCTACTGTGGCACAATTCGTGGCAAACAACATATTCCGCCAAACGCTGCGGCAAAATTACAAGTTTCCAATTAAGTTTCATTGTCCCTTTCACATTGTAACTGCCCCAAACACGCGTGGATGTTGTAGGCTTTAACTCTTTGTAAACAAGTCCAGTGCGCTGAGACAACCTTTCCGCCAGTTCCTCTAAGGTATGAAAATTGGATAGATAAATTTTTTTGCGTAACTGCCTTTGTTTTTCGGCACTCTGCAAAGAATAATTAAGCGACACCTCCTTTGCCGGCATAAAAGGCTGTCCGTTTAAATAAATTGTGTTTTCAAGGTCAAACGAACTGGAAAAATTCTCTTTTTCGGCAAGTTTTGCCGCATTTTTATGTAGCCAATTCATTTTGCTCTGCAAAAATTCGTCAACTTTTTTGCTGGAAATTGTTAAAGGCGCTTTCAGCACTGCGTGCTGGCTGTCCTCTAACTTTAAGACCATTGTTCTTCTTTTCATCCTTATAATTTCAAGTTTCATAAAAACATTATATCACATAAATTTGCTTTTTCAAAATAAATTACATAAACCAACAATTAAAGCATACCACCACAACATATTGTGGAGTTATGCCACATACCACCAAATATTTTGTTGTATTATGCCATAAAAAAATTTTTGCATAATACCTTAAATTTATTTGACAAATTTTTTTTATATATATAAAATTAATAGAGAAGATAGGAGTTTTTATATGGCATTTAATTCAAATGGAGAAGTTTCATATCTGGTGCTGGACAGTTTAAGTCACGGCTCAAAGTATGGGCTTGAAATCATTGAATACATCTCGCAGAAAACTGGTGGGAACTACATCATGAAAAAACCCACCCTTTATTCTTGCCTAACCCGCATGGAAAAGAAGGGATATCTTTCATCTTCGTTTTGGAGTGAAAGCGAAATGGGCGGAAAACGCCATTATTACACCATAACCAATGCTGGAAAAGCCGCTTTGGAAGAACTTGAAGCGGAATTTGCAAACGCATCTTTTGATAGCCTTGCAGAAGACGATGAGCCAGAGCAAAAAGCAGAGGTTAAAGAGGAAGATAAAACAATTGTGCTGCAACAGGACAATATGTTTAATTTAACTGCCAAGCAGCCCGTTGAAGAAAAACCTACTCCGCAAGAGCCGCAAAACGGCGTTTTGGACAACCAGATAGACATATTCTCTCTCCAAACGGAACAAGAGCCTGAAAACAAGGATAAAAAGGAATATTATCAATCCATTTTGGAACAAGAGCCAGTTCGTGATGATGCAGTTTTATTAAACGAAAACGAACATTTAACCACCGCCCAAGAAGAACAAAACAAAAAGTTGTTCGATACGTCCAGCGAACTAAAAAAATATCGCAAGAAAAAGAGTTTCTCGGAAAATCAAATTGAAATGGCAGTTGTTTATGAAAAAGAAGAAGACCAAGAAATTCAAAGGCAGCGAATTGAACAGTTAAAAGCATCCATGTTAAGTGCAAGGCAAAACAGAGTGCAAGAGCCTGAAACGCCTTCCCAAAGCCAGCCAAGCAACTTTACGTTCAAAGAGGAAAAATTGGAAGAAACCGCCCCTGCCCCCGTTCATGATGACGCCATTTTTATAACCTCAAGATATACCGATGATGAAATACCAGTTCAAAAGAAGATTGCCCCTACAAACATTGAAATTGATGTAACCGACAGCAACCTTCCTGCACCAAAACGCGATACCAATTTGGAACCGACCTATCGCGACATGATGTCCAAACTTTTTGAACGCAAAAAAGAGAAAGAGCAAACTGTAAAGGTTGCACAAACCCCTAAAAAAGCAGAAAAAGCAGAAACGCCTGTGTATAACGCCGGCACAATTGATAGTTTTGTGGATTACAACTCTTTAAAGAAATATTATGCTGGTCATGGCATTGAATTTAAGGAATACACAAAAACAAGTGTGGAACGAGTGCACAACACAAACCTGCTTTTGCTTATAAGTTCTGCCATTTTGCTACTCCTTTCTGGGATTGGCAGCATTGTAATCTTTGGGATTTTGGCTGGCGCAAAGGTTTTAAATGCCAGCACAAATTTCTTGTTCTACACAGTCCCACTGTTATTCTTGGTTTACACATGCTTTTGCCTTATCAAATGGAAGTTATATCCAAGCCGCAAAGCAGGCCTAACCTACACCGCCTTGCAAAACTGGGCAATATTCGCTTTAACAACGGCAATCATTTTGGTTGTAAACATAATTTGTGGCATGCAGGCCGAGGCCATGGCAAACTATCTAACAAGCCTATTCCTGCCTATTTTAGGGATGTTTCTCGCCTTCCCATGCAACTTCCACTTGAAAAGATTTCTGTTTAAAAGGTATGCCAAATAAAAATTTTTAAAAAAGTGTGAATATTTTTTAAACATCCACACAACATAATAGCGAGTTAGGTGAGAAATTACCTACTCAAAAACGAAAAGAGATAATTAGTTCGTGCAGAACAAATTTACATCTCTTTTCTTTTTTTATCTCGTTTAAATTTTTTGAAAAGCAACAGTGCAATCTCCGCAAGCACCCAAATGGCAACCAAGGCTATGGCGGCAAGGAAGATATAAAAAGTGGCGTTTTCAAACAGCATACAAAAAGAAAGCACAATGCCGCTGGAGATGGCCGTTCCAATGCAAACCGAAAGTGCTGCCTGCCAGAATTTAAGATTGGACAGTCCCCCAATCAGCCCACCAGCATAAACGCCAGTTAGCGGCAACGGAATTGCCACAAATGCCGCCAAACTGCAACATTTTTTTAATGTGGAGTTTTTTTCGCTCACAGAAGAAACTTGACTGGCAAATTTTTCCTTCAATTTTCCAAACAGTTTTTCATGCACAAAGCCGCTGGTGTGCTTTTTCAATATTTTAGCAAGCCAAATGACCGCCATTGCTGGAATCATGCTGCCTGCAACGACCACCGCATAAG
>CANQCE010000033.1 GCA_947589655.1 uncultured Clostridia bacterium
TTTTGTTTACACCCAAATTAATAAGTGTTTGCACGGCATCGTTCAAAACTCCCTCGTTGATGTTTTCCATGAGTGGGAAATCGTCAAAGCCGCCAAGCGAAACGGCAGTGATTTTGTCTTTAAGCTCAAGACAAATGCGCTCAGCGCTCTTTTTGCCCAGCCCCTTAACTTTTGAAAGTTGTGTGGCATCGCCGCTGGCAATGGCAAGCATAAGTTCAGAAAGTTTCACCCCAGAAAGCACGCCTATTGCGGTTTTTGGACCAATGCCAGAAACAGTGATAAGTTTTTCAAACATGGCTTTTTCTTCCGCCGTGGCAAATCCATACAAGCACACGCCAGTGTTTTCGCTCACTTGCAAATAGGTCAAAATTTTGGCAGTTTCGCCTTCCATTGGCAGGCTTGCCAGCGTGTTGTTGGAAATTGTAAGTTCATATCCAACACCGTTCACGTCAACCACAAGCAGATTTTCTCTTTTTTCTTCTATTGTTCCAACAAGAAATGCAATCATTTTTACCTCTTGAATTTATGTATTTTTTTATTTGATATTTTTCAACTATTTTTGCTTTCTTCTCTACATTTTGCCTAAATCATGTTGTTGTTCAAGCGTGGATTGATTTGGCTGTGGCAAAGTGCAACAGCAAGCGCATCCGCTGCGTCGTCCGGCTTTGGAATTTTTTCCAGCCCCAGCACCGCCTTGACCATAAACTGCATTTGCTTTTTGTCCGCACGGCCGTTCCCAGTGAGTGCCTGTTTAATTTGCATTGGCGTATATTCAAAAATGCGGTCGCAAAATTTTGTGGCGGTGAGAACTATCACCCCTCTCGCCTCGGCAACAGGTATAACTGTGGTCTGATTGCGGAAATAGAAAAGTTCTTCAATGGCAACCTCGTCAGGCCTGTAACGCTCGAACAACACGCGCAAACTTTCTTCAATGCGCTGCAACCTCACTGGAAAACTTTCCTCTTTGGGCGTTTCAATCACGCCATAATCCACAACTGCATTGTTTCTGTGAGTGTCAATCACTCCGTAACCCACAATGCCATAACCGGGGTCAATTCCTAAAATCCTCATGAGAACATTTTAATAAAAAACACCCCGCCTTGTCAAACAAATAAGGAGTTTGTCATAATTCTTTTATAAAAAAAACTGATTGATGAATTGAAAGATTAAAATAAAAAAGGCACCTATAAAATTAGGTGTTTTTTAAAGTTTTAAGTTCAAACATTATTTCCTCGCTTTATTCTTCTTCGTCGAGGTTCACGTTGTGATAAACCTCTTGAACATCGTCCAAATCTTCCAAAGCATCAATCATGCGTTGGAATTTGGCTTGCTGTTCGGCGGATAAATCCACATACAAATCTGGCACAAGAGCGGTTTCGCTGGAAACAACATTGTAACCTTTTGCCTCCAAAGCCTCGTGCATTTTGCCGTGCTCGTTTGCCTCGGTGATTATCTCAACGCTGTCCTCATCTTCCACAACATCCACTGCACCAAGTTCAATGGCGTCAAGCATAAGGGTTTCAACATCTTTGGCGTCAATCACAACCACCACGCCTTTGAAAAGATAAGACACGCAACCATTGCTGCCCAAACTGCCGCCGTGCTTGTCGAACGCGTGACGAACATCGCCTGCCGTGCGGTTTTTGTTGTCCGTAAGGCACTCCACGATAACCGCCGAGCCGCCCACGCCGTAGCCCTCATATGTGATGGCCTCGTAGTTCACTCCGCCAAGTTCCCCTGCCGCTTTTTTGATTGAACGCTCAATGTTGTCGCTTGGCATATTGTTTTGCTTGGCTTTTGCAATAATGTCTTTCAGTTTGCTGTTCACATTAGGGTCGCTTCCGCCTTGCTTGACGCAAACGGCAATCTCACGGCCGATTTTTGTGAAGATTTTGCCTCTTGCGGCATCAGTTTTTCCTTTTTTTGCTTGAATGTTATGCCATTTTGAATGTCCTGACATGATTTTCTCCTTTTAGTTTTTGCGAATATATTTTTTTAATTAAACATGTTTTCAAAATAATTGATTGTTTCTTGTGAGTTTGCAAGGATTTTGAATTTTTTATTCTCAGCGTAAACGGCACCTGCTTGTTGTGCAATATAAATGCCGGGCGTTATATCCCAAGGAAACTCTTTGTATGAAAATATATGTGCCCCAAGCCGTCCGCAAGAAAGCCAAGTGAAATAAATGGCACTGGCATAAAAATCCCTTCTAAGCCTTCCATTTTCTTTGTTGGAAGATAACGAGTTCACTGCAGTGTATAACACTTTTTCAGGTGCAAGATTGCTTACGTGAATTGGCTTTCCGTTCATAAACGCCCCAGCCTCGTCAGCATAATAAAGTTCGTTTAGCGCTTTTAAATAAATTACTGCTGCACAGGTTTTTCCGTTTCTTACGCACGCAACCTGAATCCCCCAAAGCGGAATTCCGTTTGCAAAATTGATTGTGCCGTCAATAGGGTCAATTGTGAAATAATTTTCCGATTTTTTTTCTTTGCTGTTAAATTCTTCGCTTATAATATGAAAATCTGGATATTGCTTTTTTATTTGTGCTATCAAAAACTGTTCAACTTCATAATCGAAATTTGTGACTAAATCGCCTTTTGTGCCTTTTGCATTTACATGAACATCTTTGCTGATAAGCCTGCTTGCTTTTTTAACAATGTTTAAAAGAAATTTTAAATCTTTTGTCATAATAACCTCGTTGTTAGTATAACACAACAACTTGCCAATTCAAAACAAATTAAAAAGAAAGTTTACTTTGTTGAGCATTATTTAAAATTGGTTTTTGTTTATTTCATACATTATAATTGACCCACTCACGCCAGCGTTTAGGCTTTCAATGCCGTCTTTCATAGGAATTTTTACTGTTTTATAGCAAAGCAAGCGGATTGAATCGCTCACGCCTTGCCCCTCGTTGCCAACCACAACGCCAAGGATTTTTGCCCCCTTGCCTTTTGCATTTTTATTAGGGCAAACATCCGTTTGGCTGAAAGTGAAAATGTTCTCTCCACTCATATCACAGCAGATAAGGCAAAGAGAATGTTCTTTTGCAAAATTCACAAATTCGGCTCGGCTCATTTCATAAACCTTGCTATCTAGCACTGCGCCAGCGGAACTGCGAATAAGTTTGTCGTTGTTTTTGCGAACGCTGTCAACTAAAAACACATATTCAAAGCCACTCGCTTTTGCCGTGCGGATAAGTGTGCCAACATTGCCGGGGTCCTGCAGACCATCCAGAACCAAAAAGTTTGTTTTTGGCACCTCCACAATATATTGTGTGTGGTATGCAATGCATAATACTTTCTGTGGGGTTGTTGTCCCAGCAAGTTGTTGGATGTCCCCCTCGCTGCAATATAAAATCGCCGGCTTGTGTAAAGCCACCTCGCTATCAATCTGTTTTATAATTTCATCAACATTTTTAGCGGTTTCCAAGGCAAAATCTGCGTCTAAATTGTTTGGCAATATGTTAAGCGCCTGAAATTCCGCCTCGTCAAGGCTGGTTAAAATGCAAAAAGGCAGGATGCTATGTTTTGCCAAGGCATCCTTTATAATTTTAACGTTATCCAAAAAAAGCAAAGACTTATTTTCTCGTTTTTGCTTTTTTAAGGATTTTATAAGGTTTTTGCTAGCCCTTTCCATTAAGCCTTCTTTGCCAATTGAGCAAGTTCAGCAAATGCTTGTGGCTCTCTAACTGCCATGTCTGCAAGCACCTTTCTGTTAAGGGTTACATTGGCTTTTTTCAAGCCGCTGACAAATCTTGAATAAGAAATATCGTTCTGACGGCAAGCAGCGTTGATACGGGTAATCCAAAGTGAGCGGAAATTTCTTTTCTTAAGTTTTCTGCCAACATATGCGTATTGCCCACTTTTCATAACCTGTTCGCGAGCAGTGCGATAAAGTTTGCTTTTTGCCCCAAAGTATCCTTTGGCTTGCTTTAAAATTTTTCTACGTTTTTTAACTGCGTTCACGCCTCTTTTAATTCTCATGTTCCCCTCCTATTACTTGCAAAGAAGTGTTTTTATATTGTTGGCGTTTTTGCCGGCAATATAAGAACCTTTTCTGAGTTTTCTTTTACGATTTTGATTTTTTGCTGTCAGGAAATGACCGCGGTTTGGTCTTGCAAACTTAACCTTTCCTGTTGCGGTGAGTGAAAATCTTTTCTTTGCACCGCTGTGTGTTTTTTGTTTAGGCATTTTTTCTTACTCCTTTTACTGTTTCTTTGGATTGATTACAACCGACACATTTCTGCCCATAATCACAGGTTCTTTGTCGGCAAAACCGAATTCTGCCAAATCTGCTACGAACTTTTTAACATCTTCAACCGCATTTTTTGCGTAGGCTTGCTCGCGACCCCTCATGCGAAGCGATACCTTCACCTTGTCGCCGTCTTGCAAAATTTTTTGAGCGTTTTTAAGTTTGAAACTTGTGTGATATTCGTCTATCCTCATGGAAAGTTGAATTTCTTTAATTTCGCTTATCTTTTGATTTTTGCGAAGTTCTTTTTCTTTTTTTACAGCGTCAAACTTATATTTGCCGTAGTCCATAAGTTTGCAAACAGGTGGAACTGCCTGTGGTGACATAAGCACCAAGTCTAGGCCTTCTTGGTCTGCCTTGTCTTGTGCAGCCGCCTTTGACAAAACACCAAGTTGTTCGCCGTTTTCCCCAATAAGCCTTACCTCTTTTGCGTGAATTTGGTCGTTGATTTGAAGTTCTTTAAAAATGGTCGTAATCTCCTTTAAATAAAAAATTCTGCAAAATTGCAGAATCCCCTAAAAATCAAATTGTTATTTAGATGTCAAAGAATGACATCTGCTTAAAGATTTATTCGATTTTTTAACCGCATCAAAACAAAATTCGATGGGTGAGAAGGGAAACTTCTGCTTTCTTACGAGTGATATTTTAGCACAACAGCAGTGCCTTGTCAACTATTTTTCACAAATTTTCAAGAAAAACTCTAAATTTTTAGGTTTTTGCGAAAATCGAGAAATTTTTAGCCTTTTCTTTTGCGAGAAAAGAACTCTTTTGGTGAGAACTCCACAATTTTGCCTGTAAAAAGCACCACCTTTTCGCAGTTTTCCACTGCGTATCCCTTTAAGATTGCTTTCCCAAAAATGGTCAGCCCAGCAATGAGCGAACTTATAAGGCAGGTTGCCAAAAAATATAAACTTGCCTCTTGTATATGCATGGAAAGAACCAAACTTACGCCGCCTGCGCCGCTTAAAATTCCGCAGATGTCGCCCACAACATCTCCGCAAAATGATGAAACCTTTTCACGATTGTTACAAAGTTTTTTTGCCGTTTGGTAGCCACGTTTGCCGCTATCTTTTTCCAGCCTTTCCGTTGTTAAAGTGGTAACTGCCACACCAATCATATCAAATATTACACTGATACACATAAAAAACAATATCACAAATAGCGATAAAAACACCGGCAGATTTGGGAATATGCTTTGCGACACCACACTAAAAAAAATGGACAAAAAAATTGACAGCACAAAGGTTTTTAGTGCCCAGTTTATATTTCTGGATTTCATACCTTATTATATTTGCAATACAAAAAAAATAGGACAAATCGCCCTATTTTCTTTGTGTCACTTTAATTTAAAGCAATCATTTTCCTTCGCCGTCACCGCCGCCAAAAATTTTGGATGTTGCTATATCGTGCGATACATGTTCGTTGTCCATTCGGATTATTTTGTTTTCTCCACTATCGCCGTTATCATCTAAAATTTTAAAATCTTTAAACACGGTTGATGGATGTTGCAACCTATACAGTGTGCTTTGCGGAAGTTCAGGCTTTACATATCTTAAAGCGTAACCTTTTTCATTGTCAAAGTAAAGGGCTTTAACTTGTTCGCCATTTTCTTCTTCATCTTTCACCCTTGCGCCTTTAATTTGTTTAAACCAATTGTAGGCTGAATATGCCAAAGAACTTTTATCCAAGTATTCAAGGAATTTATACCAAATGCTCAGTTGAATTTTTTCATATTGCAAGGTATTGTAATCACACATCATATTGGCTTCAGCAGCTTCAACCAATTCTGCTTTTGCCTGAACTCTGGCCTCTAATTTATGCATAATATCTTCTGCCTGCCTAGAGAATTTGTCACATAACAAGTAAGCAAGCATAGGGTTTGCACTGAACTGCATTTTTCTGAATAAAGGATAGTCGTCTTTTAAAATTAAATCAATTTTATCTCCATATAACTTGGAGGCTTCCTTTCCTACAATGGCAAAAATGTAACTTAAAATATTAACTTCTGCAAACCAAGGCTGCTCTAAAGTGAACCCTCTGCCATCTGTAAACAAACTTTCATTATCCTCGGTCAGTTTCATGTGGTTTTGGGTTATTTTTGTGTATTTGTCAAAGACTTTTTTAACATAATCATGGGCATCAATAAAATATTTTGGCAACAAAACGGATGTCACGCTTTTGGAATTTTTAACATTGTAAATTTTATCCATTAACTTATCCAAGTTGGCAGGGTCGGCAATGTATTGAATGTGCTGCAAAACGGTTTCAAAGCATTTTATCAGTTTTTTATCTTCCACCATTTTCTCTGAAGCAACATCTATATCCAAAGCAAGTTCGCAGTTTTTTCTAACTTGGTCCAAGTGAAATTTCTTTTCTGCATAGCCCGGTTTTTTCTTTTTAAAGTCAATGGCAAGTTCAAATTTCTTTATAATTTTGTAGACAAGTGGCATATTGCTCACATCCACATTGGCAAGTTGTTCGGCAAGGGCTTGTGGCAAAGAGAGTGGCTTTTTAGGTCTGCCCACCCCATGTCCGCCAGAATTTCCTCTTGGAATTTTTGGCTCGTCAGGGTCTTTTTCTGCAACCTTTCTTTCGCCTTTAAGTTTGGATAAAACTTCTTCAATATATTTCTTGTCGGTTTCTGGCAAACGGCTTAAAGCGCTGGTGTAGTCATATTGATTTAAAAGCGCATTTGGCACTGCGGCAAAGTTTTCTTCTTGCCCCCTTTGTTTTTCACGTCTTGTGCGAGAATTTCCGCCATCCGAGCCAGGGTTTCCAGTGCTTGAAAAATTGGAGAACGTGTTGTTCAAGGCAGAAGGACTTTTCAAAAGTTTTTCCAATAGCCCCTCCTGCGTTGCTCTTTGAAGAAGAACTTTTAAAACCAAAGGGTTGGTTTTTATATATTCCACTTTTGTAAGAGCCTTTCTGGCGTTTTCTTCGCCAAAGAAGAATGTAAGAACATTTTTAACTTCCCCAACATTTTCAAGTTCCTTGGCTGTTATGCTGTCAATTTCAATAAGGTTGTCTATATTCAAGCAAAATTTATTTGCCGTTTCTATATCCACCCCATGTTTTATCAGTTCCTGTTTAACCTGCGTAACTTTTTCTGGGCTTAAAAGCAAAATTGAAGGGTTTTCTTCCACTCTTTTACACAGTGCAATTTTTGTTGAAGGGTCATTTTTATCAACAAAGTTTTCTTCCAAAAAGTCAATAGTCTTTTTTAAGGTGTCAACATTTTGTGTAAGCAGCGATTTGCTTCTTCTTATCATTTTTATGTAGTCCACATTGCCGTAAAAGGTTTTTGTGTCTTTGTTAAAAGTAAAATCGCTTAAAACCTGCAAAATGTCTTGCACTTTCTTGTGGTTGATTTGAACAATTTGTGAACTGCAGTCCTCAAAAAGTTGTTTAAAATCTTCCATATTTTCAAAGAGATGAAATTCTTTTTCAATGTTTGTGTCAACATATACATTTTCAAGCAAGGTGTTTAAAATTTCGGTCAACCTCTCGTCAGACAAGCGCCTGAAAGTGGATTTGTTAGAAATTTTATAAGGGTCAATGCCAAACTGTTCCGCCTGCTTTAATGCTTCAAAAAACACATCTTTAAGTTGCTCGCCGTCTTCAACAAGATATTCATATGCCTTTTTAATAATGGTTCGAGCAAAATTACGCCTATCATATGCTTCTTTTTCCGTTAAATCTTTGTTGGAAGCCTGCAAAGCACAATACTGTTGAAAAATTCTATCGAAATATTCAATAGCCTCCTCATTTCTTAAACTGAACAGCCTGTTTACATAACTTTCAATATCCTTTCTTGTAAAATGAAAAACATTTTGAAAGATGTTAGTAAAATCCTCCAAATAAAGTTGGCAAAACTCATATTCCAAATCATATTCTTTTGCAAGTTCTTGTGCCATTTTGTTTATCTCTAAATCTGTCATTTTGCCCTCCAACATTTCTTAGAACCTTGTTATTATAACATAAAGATAACTTAAATTCAAGGGGTAATTTTATTTTTTTGTTTCAACATATGGTGTATTATTCAAAATACCACACCGTATATGGTGTGGTATGCAATTAAACATTTTTAGTGTTGTAATTTTTTAAAAGGAGTTTTTACAGCCTTCCTTCAATCTCCTCAATTTCTTCTTCAATCATAACTTTAAGTTCGCTGACCAAATCTTTTAGGTTGATAAACAACTTTTCGCCAGTCTCACGCAAAGTGACCTCGGCCTGAAGTTCTTGCATTGTCTTTGGGCTTATAACCACCCTTATAGGCATGCCCATAAGTTCACTATCAGTAAGTTTTATGCCTGCCGAGACGTTGCGGTCATCATATAAAACTTCAATCCCAGCATTTGTTAGGTTTTTGTAAAGTTCTTCCGCAACGGCACTCACATTTTCGTCATCCATGCGCAGTGGGCAAAGATGCACCTGCCAAGGAGTGATTGTCATTGGCCAGATTATGCCTTTGTCGTCCGCCTTTTCTTCCACAATGCTTGCCATACTTCTGCCAATGCCAATGCCGTAGCAACCCATAATAGGCTCTTTTGCGGTGCCGTCTGGCATATTCACCTTCATGCCCATGCTTGATGTGTATTTTGTGCCAAGTTGGAAAATGTTGCCTATTTCAATGCCACGCGTTAAAGTGAGTTTTTCGCCGCAATGAACGCATCTTTCGCCTTCCTGAACCATGGATATATCCACAAATTCAACATCTTTTAAATCTCTTGCCATGCAGACATTTTTTATATGAAAATCTTTCTTGTTTGCACCAGTAACAAAACTGCCCAAACCTTTTAAGGATTTGTCAAAAAATACATGGCTGCCCTCTGGAAGATTTAGATTCAAGCACCCAATGTTGCCTGCTGGCAGACCAAATTTTTCTGTGTCCATAATGGAAAGTTCACTTCTGACAAGTTTTTGAAGTTTCATTTCATTAATCTCATGGTCGCCACGTAGGAAAGCCACAACCGCACTTCCGTCACTGTCGCAAGTGTAGCAAACCGCCTTGCAAGTGTGTTTGCTATCGGTTTCCAGAAAAGCACAAACCTCGTCTATGCTGTGTGCGTTGCCTGTGAAAATTTCTTCCATTTCGCCCAAAACATTGTGGTCATTCTCTTCTTTCTC
>CANQCE010000034.1 GCA_947589655.1 uncultured Clostridia bacterium
AACCATAAATTGGCGCATTAATTTGTTCCAGCAAAAAAGGCAGGCCCCCAATGTGGTCCTCGTGACCATGTGTTAAAATAATGGCTTTAACCTTATCTTTGTTATTTACAAGATACGTAAAATCTGGAATAACAACATCAATCCCTGGCAAATCATCGCCCGGGAATGTTAAGCCGGCATCCACAACAATAATTTCGTTGCCAACTTCAAAGGCGGTCATATTTTTACCAATTTCACCCACTCCGCCCAAGAAGGTGATTTTCACTTTGTTGTTCATAAAATCTCCTTAAATTATATAAAATTGCCCAAAACGGACTTTAATGACGCAAAAAAACTTTTTTATTAAACTTGCTTTTATAAAATGTAAGCAGTTTTGTTTATATTGTCAACTTCTTCCAATTTTTTTGGTGTGAGAATGTTGTTCTCAGTATAATAGAACCTCATGCCTTGGCTGGAAAAGAACATTGCCATGTTGTAAACATTTAGCAAAATTGTTACAATTGGAATAAGCACTGCCAAGCAATAGAACCCAACAAGAAGCGTTAACACCCAGAACAGCACAAAATACAAAACTGCCGTGCCAAGGGTTGTCCAAAAATGCCTTTTAACTGCTTTAATCCCCTTGCGAAAAGCACAGAAAACATTGCAATCAAACACAATCATTGCTGGCAGCCAGCCAAGCACCAAGGTTTGCTCTAAAGAGAACATTACAACAAGCAAAATTATTGCAACAAAAGGCAAAATGTAGGTTACAAACATGGTGCCAAATACCTGACCTATGCCAAACAGGCAAAGCAGAACCGCTGTCAAGAAAAAGATGTTAAATACAACCTTGCAAAGGCTGAACAAAAGGCTTTTTCTTAAACTGCGAACAAGCGCGCTGAAAAACCCAATTTCCGCTTTGCTGGTCATATAAGAATATAACATTTCGCAAAAAGCATATTTGCCAACATTAACCAGATATGGCAACACAACAAAAATTAAAAGCAGCCCATAAATTGCAAGCCCAATGTTGTTTTTAAAAACGTCCACAATGGTGTTATAAGATGTGTTGATAATTGCGTTAAGCCCTTCGCCCAAATGGCCACCAAACACACCTTGAAAAAACGTTCCAAGGCCAGAGAAGTTTGCGGAAATTATCCCCCTGAACTGAAAAAAGCACGGCAAGAACAACGCAAAACACAACCCCCAAACCACAATGTAATACAAAAAGAATTTGAGAGCCTTTCCCCAATTTGAACTTAAAAGTTTTAAAGAATACAAAAATATCATAAGATAACCTATTTATATTCTAGCATAAGTGAGCCAATTTTAAAAACAATTTTGCATAATTTCAGCAAAAATTAAACTTCAATGTCAACAATCTTGTAAATTGTTGCACCACCTGGTGTTTTAACGGTGATTTTTTCGCCTTTTTTATGCCCAATAAGAGCCTTGCCAACAGGTGAAAGATTGCTGATAATGCCGTTTCTTGGGTCGCTTTCGGATGAGCCTGTGATGCGATATTCAACTTCTTCATCAAAATCCTCATCATAAAGTTTCACTTTGCAACCTATGCTGACAACATTTCCGTCAATTTTCTTTTTGTCAATAACTTCTGCATTAAGCAAAATGCTTTCCATCTCGGCAATTTCTGCTTCAACTTCTGCTTGTTCATCTTTTGCTGCGTCATATTCCGAATTTTCTGACAAATCGCCAAATTCACGAGCAATGCCAATTCTTTTAACAACTTCTGGCCTTCTTACAGTTTTATAATAATTAAGTTTTTCTTCAAGTTGAACTTTTCCTTCTGGTGTAAGATAATGTTTTTCCATAATAGCCTCCCAAAACTTAAAAAAAATAACCAGCCGCCCAAGAAGATTTTTTGGGTCATCTGACTTTTCAACTCCTATATTATATTCATTTTTTACAAAAATGTCAACTAAAATGCAAAAAATCTTGGCTTTTTGCCATAAATTTATAAAAAAAACGAATAATAAGGTTAAAAGGAGTGTTATATGTTAACTTTTATTGCCTTTGCGCTTTCGGTGGCAGGCTGCATAAATTGGCTTTTAATTGGCATTTTGCAATATGATTACATCGCTGGCTTTTTTGGCTTTCAAGCGTCAATTATGTCGCGAATTTTTTATGTCCTTTTTGGGATTGGTGCAATTTATCTTGTTTTGCGCGTGATAATTAACAAGGGCACGTTTAAAGTTTTTGAACGCAAGAAAAAGAAAGAAAAAGAAGAAAAACGGTCCAAACAAGAAGAAAAGCAAGCCCCTGCCATGCAAATGACGGCAGCCGCAAATGTGGAGGCTTCCAAAGAAATTACTCCGCAACCTCTCATTTCAAGTTCCAGCATTAACAATTTTCAGCAAAAAGCAGAAGTGCCGCCAGATGTGCATTTTGAAAATCTGAGAAGTTTAAACACCGTCAATAAAGAAGAAAAAACGAACCCCGCCCCTGAAACAGCAGAAACAGACAGCCTTTTTGACGAACACATGCAAGGAAAGTTGTAAAAGCGTTTAAAAAGTTTGATTTTTTTATTAAAAAATTGTATCATATCCGCATAGGAGAAGAACATGGTTACACTTGTAATTTTGGATGGATTTGGCGAAAAACGCTCTAAACTTGGCAACGCAATAAAGTGCCAAGGCACGCCACATTTAGACGAGCTTAAAAAACACTATCCACACACATTGCTTGAGGCAAGTGGCGAGGCTGTTGGCTTGCCAAAAGGCATTATGGGCAACAGCGAAGTTGGGCATCTCACACTTGGCGCTGGCAGAAGAATTTTGCAAGATTTAGCACTTATTGACAGCGAAATTGAAAATGGGAAATTCTTTGAAAATCCTGCCCTTATCAAAGCCATGCTGCACGCCGAAAAGAACAAAAGCAACCTGCACATTATGGGATTGTTATCAAATGGCGGAGTTCACTCGCAACTGTCGCACCTTTTTGCTATACTTGATTTAGCAAAAAATTATGACATAAAAAACATATATATTCATGCCATTTTGGATGGTCGCGACACCGGCATTATGGACGGCAAAAAATTTTTGGAACAGACCGAACAAAAAATTCAAGGCACAAATGCGCACATTGGCACAATAATTGGTCGCGTTTACGCAATGGACAGAGAAAAACGCTATGACCGCATTGAAAAAGCCTACAACATGCTTGTAAATGGTATTGGCACGCCAGCAAAGTCCGTTTCGCAGGCCGTCACGGAAAGTTACAAAAACGGCGTTTATGACGAATTTTTTGAGCCAACAATAATAAATGCCAACGCAAAATTGAATGATAACGACAGCCTAATTTTTTACAATTTCCGCACCGACCGCGCGCGCGAAATAACCTTTGCATTAACCGACAGCAACTTTAAAGAATTTGCAACAAAAAAACTGAAAAATTTTCTCTTAACGCCTATGACAGAATATTCAGAGGAACTGAAAAATTTAAACACCATCTATCCGCCCGAAACCGTAAAAGACAACTTGTCGGCAATCATCTCTCAAAATGGAAAAACACAATTTCACACTGCTGAAACCACAAAATACGCACACGTTACATTTTTCTTTAATGGAAAAATTGAGCCACCTTATGAAAATGAGGAGAGAAAACTTTTTGACAGCATAAATGTAAAAGATTTTTCCGAATATCCAAAAATGCGTGCCATTGAAATTTCAAAAGAAGTTCAAAAGGCAATAAAATCTGGCAAATATGATTTTATTTTGGTAAACTTTTCCAATCCGGATATGCTTGGCCACACAGGAAATTTTGAAGCCACAAAAGAGGCTATCAAGTGTGTGGAAAAAGAAGCGTATGATGTTGCCCTGACCGCTTTGCAGTATGGCGGAGAATGTATAATCACCGCTGACCACGGCAATGCGGAAGAAATGTTTGATAAAGACGGAAACAAAATCACCACTCACACCTGCAACCCTGTGCCTGTGATATTGGTGAGTGAGCGTTATAAAAATGCAAAACTGAAAAAAGGCAAAACAATCTCCTCCATTGCACCAACCGTTTTAAAACTTATGGCCATTGAAATCCCTTCCAACTACGACGAGCCATTACTTTAAAAAAACTCCAAATTTGGAGTTTTTTTAAAACTTATCAGAAAGTGCTTTGCCTTCTTCGTAAATATCTTTCTTATATTCGCTCATATCCAAAAGTTCAAACTCTTTTGCCAGCACCTCAAAGGACTGCAAGTGCTCACCGCTTGACCTAATGCTGTAATCTCTTGTGCTAAAACAACCTCTAACGCAAGCCACACTGCCTTGCTTGCCCATTTTCATAATTTTTGCACTGCCTCCCATGGTGCGAACAGGTATATAAGTGGAATCTCCAAAATATTTGCCATTGGATGCCAAAATGTTATCTGCCAAAGGCAGCCCTGATTTTGAAAGTTTGCTGACAGTTCCTCTACACAACTGCCCAGTGATTAAAACTTGATTGACGTCTGGTTTGCCTTCAACAAATTCTTCTTGTTTCGCCATTTCTGCAATTAAGCAAGCACCTTTTGTTTGTCTGCCATTAATATCCAAGAAAACCCCTTTAACTTTTCCGCCAAATTTATAATAATCCCCCATCTTTGGCACAGGAAAGTCCTTCATCAAATCTCTTGGAACAAAAACTTTAACAATGTCACATCTATTGTCGCCCCTTCTCACTTTAAGTTCAATCTTCCAAACAAATTTGTTATCGCTATAAGACAGGCGTGGCTCTTTAGCAATCTGTCCAGAAACAACGCCATAATTTATATCTTGTTTAAAATTTAATTTCTTTTCCATATCAACACCTCTTGCCCCTAAATTATAAATCAAAATTTAACACTTGTCAATATGCTTTTTTAATAAAAAACACCAACAAGGGTGTTTTAATCATTGACAACATTGGCACTTTGGGCTGGCTCGGCAAGTTTGGAGATGTTTCCTATTATTGAAACGCTTTGGC
This sequence comes from uncultured Clostridia bacterium, assembly GCA_947589655.1. Lineage (GTDB taxonomy): Bacteria > Bacillota > Clostridia > Christensenellales > UBA1242 > Caccovivens. The sequence goes on from CANQCE010000034.1 coordinate 4,942, forward strand.
AAGATACCTCATACGCCATTTTAACTTCGCTCTCTCCGCTTTCGTAACGCTTTGTGTATTCCCTAGATTGTATTCTGCCCACAATTTCAAGTTTACACCCAATGTTTTGCTCAGCCACAAAGCGAGCATTTCTGCCCCACAAAATGCATGGTATATAATCCGATTTTCTGTGATTAATTCTGTTTATTGCAAGCAGCACATCACAAATTTCTCGTTCAAAAGGTGTTTTGCGATAAACTGGTTGTTTGCAAATAAATCCAGAAAGTTTAACCTCATTCAAATTTTTTTCTTCGTCCAAAGTTTGAAAATCTTTGGCAAAAAGATGTAAAATTAGCCTGCTTTTTTCTTCTTGCAACTTGTTGTAACTTCTGTATTGCCCACAAAGTTGAACAAAATCGCCCACATTCAAATCTTTTCCAAGCAAAGTGCGCTCGGAGATTGTAACAGGAACAAAGTCCGCCTTTCCTGAAAGCCTTTTCACTTCCACCGCAAATTCGTAAAAATTTTCGCCGTCTATATCATGAGATTTTTTTGGTTGTTCGCACACTGTGCCAGCCACAACCGCCTGATTACAAGTTTCTTCATTTAATTTTGTGTATTCCATTTTTCCCTCCTAATTTTTGTGTTGCACGCCGTTCCTGTCTATTGTGTAATTCTCGCTTATCACAAGTTCGCCAACCGATGTCACTTTGTAGCCCTGCACTTTTAAACGGTTCAAAATCAGTCGCAAGCCGTCAAGCACATTGTCTGAATTGTTGTGCATCAAAATGATTGACCCATTTTTCACACGTGAAAGCACCCTTTGCGAAATGTTGTTAGCCGAAAGCCCTTTCCAATCCAAACTGTCCACATCCCACTGGATTGTTTTAAGCCCCATGCCCTCTGCCACATCCAAAAGAGTGTTGTTGTAACTGCCAAATGGTGCGCGGAATAATTTCACCGGCTTGCCTGTAACAGCGGTTATTTTGGATATGCTCGTTTCCAGTTCGTTTGCCATTGTGTTTTTGTCCAGTTTAATCATGTCTGGATGGGTGTTAGAGTGCGTGCCAATTTCCATGCCAGCCTCGTCAATGGCTTTCACCATTTCAGGATAATCGTCCACCCAAAAGCCGACCAAGAAAAAAGTTGCGCTCACGTCAAACTCTTTTAAAATGTCCAAAATCCCTTGTGTTTTGTCGGCACCCCAAGCGGCATCAAAAGAGATTGCAACCTGTTTTTCGTCCGTTTCAACATTGTAGATTGGCACTTTGCGTGTGGAATATCCAAAGTAAACCTCTGCCGATGTTGCACCATTAATGGAAAGTGACAACAGCACCGCTATGGCTATCATGGCAATGCAAATTTTGATGGTTCGTTTTTTAAGCACGCAGAAACGCATACAAACCTCGCTTTTATTTTAAAATAATCTGAAAATTTTGGACAAGGCTAATCTTGTCCGCATTTTGGAGTTTTTGTTTAACCTTGTCGAAAACTTTAATATATTCTATTTTTGCAATTTTTGAATTAGAACAACAAAAAAAAGAAGTTATGTTTTCATAACCTCTTTTTTGTGATTTTAAAAATTCCCAAGCGTTTTATTCAGAAACAAACTTTGCTCACCAATAGAATATTCTTAAAACAGTTTTGTGGTTAAGTTCAAACCAAATGTTGCTATCTTCTGTTTTTGCGCCATAATAATTGCTCTCGCTGGCAGTGCATGTGTAAGAATTTGTAATGGCATATGTGCTATCATTTTTCTCATGCTTGTCTGCAACAAGTTCAACCAAACTCCCTTTATGCTCAAAATAACTTTGGTCAATTTTGCTTTGTGTGCCAGTTGTTTCGCCCACAAGCCCACCAAAAGTAGTTGGCACAAATCCGTCTTCCGCTGTGCCATTAAATGAGTATGCCACAACATTGTCACTGCGGAAAGAGCACCCAACAAAACTGCAACCATCTGCCGAGCCAACAAGGCCGCCAAAAGCATCTCTGGAACCAAAAGTGTTGTCAGATTTAACTTGCGCCTTGTATCCATTTAAAGCAATTTTTCCATTAGCAAAAACAAATGTATCATAGTTTGGAACATCCTTTTGCTGCCCATAGATATTGTAATACACAAGCACGTCTGCACAAATAACGGATGTAGAAGCTTCCGAGTTGTAAACTTCAACCCTGCTTAATGTTGTGTTTTTTGCATAGCCAGCAACAACGCCAACATGGCTATATCCCCACACCTGCGGATTGCGAATAATCACGTTTTTGATAACCGCACCTTCTGTGTAGCCAAATAGGCCTGCGCCTACAACCACATTGTCGGTTATTTTCAAGCCATTAATATGGTGGAATTTTCCATCAAAAGTGCCTTTAAATGGATTGGATGCCGTTCCAATTGGACTGAAAGTTATGTTTTTATAACTTATATCGTTGTCCAGAACAAAAAGTTCGCCCTCTGTTTCAATTTCACCATTTGCAACTTGGCTGGCAAGCCAAACAAGATTTTTTGCAGTTTTAATGTGATACATTCCGCCAGATTTTGTGATTGCCTCGCCGCTGGTTTCTGTATAATCCTCGTATGCGGCAACAATGTTTACAGAAAGTCCGCTGCTTTCGGCATTTGCGGTCATCAAATTCTTTATGTCTTCTGGCAGTTCATCTGCATTATAAACAAAATTGTAAGTTGTGTTTGTGGAGAGCAGCAGGTCGTTCATATACCAGCCCAAAAACTTTTTGCCGTTTGCCATTTCTTTTGCCGTTAACATTACAGGGGTGTAGAAAGGCAAGGATGTTGAAAGGTTGTTTGAATTTTCCTGATTATCTTGATAAGTGGTAACCTTCACCGCCGATTCACGGCTTCCACTGCCGTCTGTAACCTTAAGTGCGTATGTTTGCAATTCGTATTTGCAGGTAAGGTATGCATTTAAAAAGTTGCTATAGTTCAACGAGTTTGATAAAGGTTCTTTTTGAGAGTTGTTTGTAGGGTCAATTGAAGATGGTGCTTTTGCAAGTTCAGCCAAAAAGCCTTCATCATTAACGCGATATTCATACAATTTGTCCACCAATGTTTGGCTATCAATAGAGAATCCTGTTTCATTGTTATAAAACATCGTGTTCGCCTTATTCCAAACGCCCTGAGCGTCATCCTTAGCAAAATAGTAATATGCCCCCTCAAAGTAATAGCCATCCAAATGTGCATCATTTAACCATCCGCTCGTTCCTTCGCCTATAGAGAAAAAGTCATAACCAGACACCCCACTTTTCTCTTTGCCGTGATTTACTGAGCCATCCAAGTTAAACCAATCGTTTGCAAGCCCTGCACTAGTCTGCCATTCGCCGTCAAGCATTGCCCCATTCTCTATCTTAAACCTTAGCGGAGTCTGTTCTAAATAAATGCTAATATATTCTGTGGTTTCATCAATACCAAACTCATTTCCTTCAAAAATGATGTCATCAAAAGAAATTCCCCCATAGCCTGTCAGTTTATTTTTAACTTTGCTATAAAGTTCGCTGCTTAAATTGTAAAAGCCTTTGTTGTCTAAAAGTTTGAAATCATCCCTCGATGGCAAAATCCCCTCACAAACTTTTACAATTACCTTAAACCCATTGTGGCCCGCATTCAATTTGCCTTCTTCATTGCTTATAAGCATATCTGCCAAACTGAATGCCTGTTCTTTTTGTAATATACCCTCTCCATAATTCGATGAATCATTATCATAATGAGAATTATCAGTGTCAACAAAAACGTGATATTTAACTGATGTTATGCCAATATACAAGTCTCCTATGGAGTCCATTATATTTTCCAAAGTAACAAAGTCTTCTGCAGTGTGCGTCTTCAAATCTGGGCAATTCAAACTGAAACAAACAGTTCCTAAATATTTAGGGTTGTTGGAATAAACGCTTTCCACTCCACTCCCTGACGCATATTGCCAGGATGGCAAATTTGCGTTTTTATAGAATGTTCTCCAATCATACCATCCCAAATCGCAATCCATCGTGTATGAAGAATTGCGATTGATGGTTAAATCACTGGAGACAAAGGCAATGGCATAGCCAAGTTTTGGAGTTAAACTTAGCCCCGTAACAGAGCCTCTTATATCCATTTTAACGCTATCTTCCGTTAATAAGTTGTGTTCTCCCTTATTAATCACTTCCCTATCAAGGTATGCTTTTTCAAAATATTTGCTCAAATCGTCTTTTGCAATTTCTGTGGCTGTTCTTGTTGTGGATGTGGTCTTTACCTCATAAAAATGCGGCGTAATGGTCCTTTCCGTTGAATACTTTTCAACTGGGATTGTAAAAGTGATAGAAGGTATAGTATAACGAATTGTATAATTAAGTCCAACGCGAAGGTCAGGGATAAATTTCAAATTTGGAAAATAAAGCGCGTTGTTCTCTGTATCTACGCTGAACCCATTGTTTAAAACCCCAGATGCT
>CANQCE010000035.1 GCA_947589655.1 uncultured Clostridia bacterium
CAAGTGCAACAAAAAATGCGACTGTCGGCGAAAGTGTAGCATCATTCCACAACAAAGTTGACAATGCAAACGGAATGGCAACTTTGCTTTCAACCATAGGAAACATTGCCAGCAAAAAGACAGCCAAAACCACACAACCCGAAAAATTATCTGCAAAAAAATTTGCCATAAGCCCCCTGAAAGTATCTTATGGCAAAAATTTTAAAATTAGAATAGCAAATTATCTTCCGTTAATGCTGTCAATTGGGTTTTTCTTTGCAATGCGATAAACCGGCAAGAAACTTGAAATGAACGCCGCCAAAACGCTGACGCCAAGAATAAGCACCACTTGTCTGAAACTGAATGTGAGAAGTGTCATGCTTATGCCAGCGCCTATAACTGATTTGTTAATAAAGAACGCCGCAATGGCACAGCCAATTGTTGCCAGCACAAAATTGATTAAGCAAATTATCAGTGCTTCAAGGAAGAAGATTGCAAACACATCTTTTCCTCTTGCCCCAATCGCCCTGAACACGCCAATTTCTCTGCGTTTGTATGCAATACTTGTTGAGATAAAGTTCATTAGCATAAGCGATGCAAAAACGGCAAGCCCAATGCCCACATACAAGAAAATTTGTGACATTGATGTAATCATTGACCCAAAATTGTCAATCTCCTTCGCCGCAGGAGTTTGAATTGCGTATCTTACTCCATTTTTTGCTGTGAGAAGGGCTTTTAGCACAGTTTTATCTTTATTGGTTTGCTTTAAACTTAAAAGCGCATAAGGAACATCGTCTTTTGAAACTTTAAAATATTTGTTTAAAGTTTCTTCGCTTACAATCAAGGTTGAATAATAAGCGTCAGTAACAAAGCCTGCAACCTTTAATGTTGTCACCAAAGCATTTGTATTGTCATTGTAATAGTTTATGCTCAGCCCCTTGTCAAGCCCTGCAAGCAAAGCTGCAGTCCATTTTTGTTCGTCAACCATCCCAGTTTCGCCATCATAAAACTCACTTGAATATTCATTTAAGTCCAAAATTTCTGCAAGCTTACTTTCTGGAAGAACAATCCAATCTTTATCGGCAGAGGTGAAGCCGGTTTTGTAATAAATTTTTGAATTTGAATTATTGTTTAAAAACCCACTTGGCGTAGAGAAGTAACTTGCATAACAATAATTATCAAAACTGTCTCTAATTCTGTAATTTACAAAAGCTGAATTAAGTTCATCAAATTTTGCAGCAGTGATATAAACCATGTTTGTCAAGCCATACTGTGCCGTGAAACTTGTTGTATATTGCTGCAAAAAGTTGTCATCTTTGCTTTCGCGCAACTTTGAAACATCATAAGCATCTTCCAAAACGCCAACAATCTTGAACAAACCTTTAAACGAAGAAAACCGAACATTTGTTTTTGTTCCATCAATTTGGCTGAAATTATCGGCGTTATAAAAATATTTAATATTTTCAAACACGTTTTTAGATATACAAATTTGGTCGTTTTCTTTTGGCAAAGTTCCCTCAACAAGTTTTAAGTTCAACTTTGTTTGTATATCCGTGTCAATCCCCAAATATCCAGAGAACACGGTGTCGACAATATAATTGCTTCTGTAATCATAAGAGTTGCTCTTTTTTGAAAGACCTTCAATGTCAAAGTTGCTTCCGCCATAGTTTTGAGTGTCCGCTATAACTGGATAGATATCATATTCTCCGCCAGCCCTATCTTCCAAATCGGCAATATCCTCTGCCGTCATATTCTCCTCATAATAATAGGTATAGTCCCCATCAGAGTCTTCTTTAACCTCTTTTCTGATGGAAATGGCAGAATACTTTTCCGCCTGCATAGTTTCGTAAAGCGAATTTACGCTGTTAAAACTTGCAAAAGTGTCCACAAGCCCAAACAGACCAAACGCCACAACAGCAAGCAAAATTGTGAAAACCAACCTGATAGGCTTATGTTTCAGCGAACCTGCCCCCATTTTAAGCGCGTCTTTAAATTTAAGACGTGATTTTATCAGTTTAAACTTTTTAGGGTCATACTTTTTCTGTAAAACCACGGTTGTTGGCTTGAATACCTCTCGGTTTCCGTCTTCGGTAATAAAACTTGTTTTCTTAACTTGCTCGTTGGCTTTTTTATCGAACGAAATTATAACGTCGTTCTCTCTGCTGTTTTCAATTATCATCTTGCTGATTTTATCAAAATCTTTAACGCTTAAACTTTGCCCTTTCTTGATATGCACAAGTTTGTCGTCAAGAAAACTTACGCCGCTTTCAGATTTTTGCGCCTCTACCAAATTTTTTGTTTCGTCAGAAATAACACGCCCATCTTTAAGTTCAATCACGCGGTCGCCATAAATCTCGGCAAACTCACGGTCGTGCGAAACAACAATCACAAGTTTGGTCTTGGAAAGTTTTTTCAAGGTGTCCATAACCTGCCTGCCGGTGTTAGAATCCAGTGCCCCAGTAGGTTCGTCAGCCATGATAATTTCTGGCTCTTTAATAAGCGCCCTTGCAATGGCAACACGCTGCTTTTGTCCGCCAGAGAGTTGATTTGGCTTGCGTTTGTAATAACCATGCAAATCCACCTCGTCCAAAAGTTTGTTTACAACATCTTTATCCGCCTTTTTGCCCTGAAGTTCCAAAGCAAGTGCAAGGTTCTTGCCTATAGTAAATTCTTCCAAGATGTTATATTCTTGAAAAATAAAGCCTATAAAAGTGTTTCTGTAACTGTCAAAATCGCTTTGCTTAAAAGTTTTGGATGAGCGACCCTTTATGATAATTTCTCCGTCATCAAAGGTGTCAAGCCCACCAATGCAGTTTAAAAGCGTGCTTTTGCCGCTGCCAGATTTGCCCAGCAAAAACACCATGCCAGTTTCTGGAAAATCGATGGTAACACCATTTAACGCTTTAACAACCTTTTCTTCGCCAGAGCCGTCTTTTTTCTTATTAAGTTTGTATGTTTTATAAAGTTTCTTTACACTTAACATTTTTTTGCCTCATTTTAATTAAATAGTTTTTTTGCATGTTCAATGGCTGTTTGCGAAACATCTTTTCCGCCATCGAACAGTCGCGCCACTTCGTAAATGGCATCGTCTTTGTTTAGGTGCCTTGCCGTGGAAATTGTTTCACCATCTTTTACATTTTTTTCAACCAGAATAAATGCCCCTGCTTTGGATGCCACAACTGGCGTGTGCGTTATACATATACTTTGCGTAAATTTGGATATGTTAACCAACTTCTCTGCCACCTTCCCAGCCGTCACTCCGCTTATACCTGCATCAATCTCGTCAAATACAACCATTTGAACGTTTTCTTTGTCTAGCATAACATTTTTGAACGCAAGCAGCAGCCTTGAAAGTTCGCCGCCAGAGGCCGTTTTGTGCAGAGCTTTAACTTCTTGCCCCTGATTCGCCGAGAACATAAACTTAACATTGTCCAAGCCCCTGCTTGTGCACTCACCTTCCGCAAACTCCACTTTAAAATGTGTGCCTTTCATGTCCAGCGCCTCTAATTGCTTTGTAATTTTGCTCTCAAAGTCCTGTGCATAGCGCTTGCGAATATCACTTAACTGGCGGCTCTCCGCCAAAAGTGCATCCTCTTTGTTCTGCCGCTCTTTGGCAAGTTTTTCCAGTGTCGCCTCGCCATTTTCAAGTTCTTCCAGCCTGGTGCGGCAACTGTCTGCATATGCCAAAATTTCCTCTATGTTTTTTCCGTATTTTTTTGAAAGGTTTTTAATCAAATCCAGCCTAGCATCAATTCTCTCCAGTTCCTTTGGGTCAAAATCGGTGCTTTGCTTAATGTTTTCCAGCACCTCCGCCACATCTTTAACTTCATAATAACAATTTTCCAACCTCTCGCGGCACTCATCTATCTCTTTAAACTCACTTAGTCCCGAAAGTTCGCCTTTGCAATCGTAAAGCAAATTGGTTACATTGTCTCGCTGCTCGTTCAATTTTAAAAGCACATCGCCAAGTTTTTCAAAAATGTGCTCGGACGAGGAAATAAACTGAAACCTGCTTTTAAGTTCTTCTTCCTCAGCCAAATCAAGATTTGCACTTTCAATTTCGTTAAGCTGAAATGAAAGCAAATCCTTTTCACGCGCACGTTGCTGCTCGCTGCCGCCCAAAGAAGATATGTTTTGCTCAATTTCTTTAAGTTGCTTGTAAAGAGTTTCAATAATTTGCAACTTTGTTTCCACTTCTTTGCCAGCAAACTTGTCCAAAAGTGCAAGATGCTCATTTACATTAAGCAGCCCCACGCTATCGTGCTGTCCACAAAAATCCGCCATTTTTTCTGTGAGGGCTTGAAGCATTTTAAGCGTAACAGGAAATCCATTTATTTTAATTGAACCCTTGCCGTCTTGTGATAGTGTGCGAGAAATTAAAATTTCATCCCCCTCAATCTCCCATTCGTCAAGCAGAGCCTTCTCATCTTTGCGTATATCGCTAAAAACGCCGTCAACGCGCATGGAGGCTTCTCCTGAGCGGATAAAGTTTTTGTCTGCCTTTGCCCCCAAAACAAAAGATAAAGCATCTATAATAATGCTTTTTCCAGCGCCAGATTGCCCCAAAAGACAGTTAAAACCGCTTTCAAACTCTATGGTCTGTTTTTTAAACAAAGCAAAATTTGTCAGCGTTAAAGATGAGAGCATTTATACCTCGCATAAAGTTATGTTTATTATACAACATTATATATATAAAATCAATCTTTTTAAATAAAAAAAAGGCTTAAAAGTTTAAGCCTTAAAATTAAAGCATCATCTGCCCAAGCGTTGAAACCGCCTCGCTGGCAAGGGTTGTGGTTGGAAAAACCAACAATACTGTATCATCTCCATATGTAGCACCAAGCAGTTCGTTAAGGTTAAGTTTATCTATAAAAGAGCAAACACCAGACGCCATGCCCTTAATGGTTTTTACCACTGCCAAATTCAGGGCAGGTTTAACAGAAATTACACACTCTTTAAAAATGTTTATGTTTTTGTTTGAAACAACCTGTTGCTCTGAACCCAAAATGGCATACTTATATTTTCCAGAACTCCCCAAAATTTTGGTCAAGCCAAGTTCTTTGATATCGCGTGAAATGGTTGCCTGAGTAATTTCAAAGTTTGCATTTTTTAACTCTTTTGCCAATTCTTCCTGCGTTTCAATCTCTTTGGTGGAAATCAATTCCAAAATTTTTGACTGTCTTGAACTTCTTGCCATTTTCGTCTCCTTTAACGGCTACAAGTGCCTATTTTACGGCGATGTAGCGATTTATGCATAAATATAAATTTATGTTTATTCATGCATTTTTCATTATTATACAACAAAATTTATAATTATGCAAGTGATTTTTGAATATTTATTCATCAATTTTTTATAAAAATTTGGCTTTCTGCAATTTTATAAATTCCAAATTTATAATTATAAACGAGTATACATTGTCCTTTGGGGCCCCACCCTCGCCCAAAAGAATAGCAATAAAAAATGACAGAAATCAACAACTTCTGCCATTTTTCTTAAATGTTAAAATCAATAGGTGTCTATTTCCAAAATTTCTTCCGTGTCCACCGCCTGCTGCACAAGGGCATCAATGTTTAAGTTGCCCTCCAAAAATTCCGCCCTTTTTAAAGTTGGCCTAATCACAGGGTTCTTTGGCAAAAACACAGTGCAGCAATCTTCGTAAGGAAGGATTGACGTTTCGTATGTCCCAATTTTTCTTGCCAGCGCCATAATGTCTTCTTTATCAAACGCAAGCACAGGCCTGAACACCGGGATATTCACAACAGCATTGGTAACATTCATGCTTTGCATTGTTTGGCTTGCCACTTGCCCAAGGCTCTCGCCTGTGATTATCGCCCCCAAGCCATTTTTCTCCGCCAGTTTTTGCGCAATACGCATCATAATCCTTCTCATTATGGTAATCATGTATTCGCTATCACAATTTTTGTGTATCTGCTCTTGAATTTCTGTGAACGAAACTATGTGCAAACGTATTTTTCCACAATAGGCCGAAATTTCTTTGGCAAGTTCAATCACTTTTTCTTTGGCTTGCACACTTGTGTAAGGGTAAGAGTGAAAATGCACCGCTTCAAGTTCCAGCCCTCGCTTTGCTATCATGTAGCCTGCCACAGGGCTGTCAATTCCGCTCGAGAGCAACAAAAGCCCCTTCCCAGCACTGCCCAAAGGCAGCCCACCAGCACAGACGTGCAACCTATTATATATGTAAGCCTTTCCGTTTGTGCGCACCTCAACATAAATTATCATGTTTGGAGTGTATAAATCCACTTTTAAATTTGGATATTTTTCAAGCACAATTTCGCCAAGATGTTTATCAAGTTCCATAGAGGTCATAGGAAAAGTTTTGTCCGCACGCTTGCTTTCAATCTTAAATGTTTTAACCCCAGAAAAGTCACAATTCAGCACTTCCGCCTCAATGTCAGAAAGTTGCGCGTCTGTCGCAACCGCATCGGCAACGCCAATAAGCCCAAACACCTGCTTTAACTTTTCTATAATCTCATCTTCCTGCCCAAGGTTGTAGTCAGAAAGCACCAAACGCCCCTGCGTTTCGGATAGGTGGCAACCAATCCCCTTCAACTTTTTTAAGATGTTCTTTTTTAATAAACTTATAAAATCATGGCGATTTTTGCCCTTTAAAAACAGTTCGCCAAATTTTAAAAGCAGCACTTTTTCCTTCATGAAACCCTCTTTTTTATATCTAAATAAACTTTTGAAATAATTTCGGCGGCGGTTTTAACCTCGTCTTCACTCATGTAGGCGTTAAAACTTATTCTAACGCTGGATATAATGCACTCACGCCTCATGCCAATATTCTCAAGCACCCTGTTCCCAGCCTTTTTTGACGAACAAGCGCTGCCAAGACCCACAATAACGCCTTCCGTTTCAAGCGCATGAAGCATGGTCTCGCCCTTAACCCCTGTAAACACAAGATTGGTTATGTAAGGAGAGCCCTCAAAATCGTTTATTTTCAAGCCTGCATCTAGTGCATCTTTTAAAAACGAGGTGTGGAAAAGCAGTTTCAGGCTTTTAACTTTTTCAAGGTTTTTGTTCTCATCAATAAGTTCAACCGCTTTTTTAAGCTGCATAATTCCTGAAACATTTTCAGTGCCAGAACGCAGCCCGAACTGCTGGCCGCCACCCTCAAAAAGCGGCTTCAGGGCGGCTTTGTTTTTTACATAAAGCCCCGCAATCCCCTTTGGGCCATGAATTTTATGCCCACTAAAAGAATACAAATCTATCGCCGTTGACCGCAAGTTAATAGGAATTTTCATAAACCCCTGCACGCCATCCACATGCAAAATGGCATTTGGGCAAATTTGCATTTTCAATTTGGAAATCGCCGCCAAATCATTTATAGCCCCAGTCTCATTGCTAACATGCATAATGCTTATTAGCCGTGTTTTTTCAGATAGAACCTCTTTAAGTTTTTCTAAATCAACATATCCATATTCCTTATCCAGCGGCACAAAATGCACTTTATAGCCTTCAAGTTGCAACCTTTTGGCAACATTTTCCACAGACGGATGCTCACCAGCGGAGAAAACATATTCATAATCGCCAGTTCTTAAACTGCCACGGATGGCAAGATTGTTGCTTTCGGTTGCACAGCCAGTAAAAATGATGTTGCCTTCCTTTGCGCCAAGCCTTGAAAGGATGTATTTTTCCGCCTCTGCCAAGTGCCTTGAAACCTCCACCGATTTTGCCGACATGGCAGAGGGGTTAAAATATTCGTTGCACGAAAAAGTTTTGTGCACATCAGCGCACTCGTTAAACATTTTGGTTGTGCTTGCGTTATCTAAATAAATCATGTTACACCTATATTTTGTGTATTATGTCATTGTTTTAACTGCATAATACCACAATATATTGTTAAATTTCCCTTAAATTTGCACCAAGCCTAAATTGCAAACTCTTTAAAACCTTTTTCATTATGTTTGCAATTTCATCCCCTGTCAAAGTTTTGTCTTCACTCATAAGCACAATTTTGTATGCCATGCTCTTTTTGCCCTGCCCAAGCGCCGCACTGCGATAAACATCAAACAAGTTCACATCAAAGAAGGTTTTTCCGCAAGCAGACTTTATCACATCCATAAGCTGTTCGTTGGTCACATTTTCGTCAACAACAACTGCCAAATCGCGTTCAACGGTTGGGAATTTTGAAATTTCTTTGGTAGAATACTGTTTCTCTGGCAACGCAGCAAGATAGTCTGTATCAAGTTCGCCATAGAACACATCTTGTTCAATGCAATAGTTTTTCAGCACCGTTTTATGAACTTTGCCAAACCATCCAATAACCCTTCCGTTTTCATCCAAAACATCTGCGCTAACGCCGCTATGCAAATAGGTTTGCGTGCTGCGTCTCAAAGAATATTTAACTGGAAAAGTCACCAGCAAATTTTCAACAATCCCTTTTAACTGGAAAAAGTCAAAATTATTTTCTGAAACCACAAAAGACAATCGGTTGTTTTCAATTGGCAGTTCGGTTAAAGGCAAACTTTTTGGCTGATACACCCTCCCAGCCTCAAACAGCCTCATTTCTTTATTTCCGACTGACAGGTTGAATGCCACATCAAGCAAAAGTGCGTGCGCCATTACCGTTCTCACTGTGGAAAGGTCCTCACTTATAGGGTTTGCAATGGCAATCACCTTACGCCTCTCGTCATCAGCGGCAAGCAAAAGTTTGTCGCACGCAGACGCCGAATAGAGCGAATAGTTTAAAGTTTCATAAAAGCCTTCGTCCACCAAAATGTTCTTCAAGTTGTTTTCCATAACAAGCCGCGGCTCGAACTGACCAAAGGAAATTGACGAGTTTTCAAAAAGTCCACCCTGCATATCGTTATACACATCGTAGCCATAAATACGTATAACTTCCTCCGCGATATCGTTTTCGTTTACAATGTCTTCACGCAAAATTGGTGGCTCACAAAGCAGAGTGTCGCCCTGCGCTATTGTGACAATGCCCAAATCGTTCAAAATTTGAACAACCTTCTCTTTTGGGATGTCAACGCCTAAAATGCGAATGACTTTTGAATAGGACAATTTCAAATGTTTTCTTTCGCCAATTTTTCCATTGCAAACATCAACAACGCCATCCGCAACCTTTCCGCAATTCAGCAAATTAACCAAATGGAGAGCACGTTTTAACGCTGTGGTAGGGCTGTTTATGTTCACACCTTTTTCATATCTTGCAGAACTATCTGTGCGAAGCCCAAATTTTTTAGCAGTCAAACGCACGCTTTTCAAATCGAAAACGGCACATTCAAAAACACTCTCGGTGGTCGTTTCGCTAACGCAAGAATTTACGCCGCCAATCACGCCCGCAATAACAA
>CANQCE010000036.1 GCA_947589655.1 uncultured Clostridia bacterium
GATTTGCTTGTTCCGGGCACTGGCGAACTGATTGGCGGCAGCCAAAGAGAAGAACGCTTGGACAAACTCCTTGCTCGCATTCACGAACTGGGCTTGAAAGAAGAAGATTATTCTTGGTATTTGGATACTCGCCGCTACGGCACAAATGTTCACTCCGGTTATGGTCTTGGCTTTGAGCGTTTTGTAATGTATCTCACTGGAATTTCAAACATTCGCGATGTTGAACTGTTCCCACGCACCGTTGGAAATATAATGGGATAATCGCTGGTGGCATGTGGAAAAAGATGAAACAAAAAAACTACCGGATTGGTAGTTTTTTTGTTTTACAAGCTATTTGCGATGGCGGTCAGATTGAGGTGAAGCGCAGGACGCACGGCGCAAGAATAGCCAACATATTCGACTTTGTATTCATCACCGCCGAAGACGCTGCCGGACGGGTTGAGTGCGTAAACTCTGTAGGCATTAGAACCGGATCGCAGCCAGGAATAGTTGTACGTAATCGTATCGTTTTTGGAACCCACGGCGGTATTTAATTCACTAGTGGTTTGATTTGTAAGTTTTCTTTGAGCAGTGGATGTTGCCCACATCCCTGTGTGGGAATTGTAGGAAGAATCATAGCCCGTTTCTGTTAAGGATGGTAACCATAAATAATCATTCTTCCATACGTCGTTGCCGTCTTTGTGAGCATAGTTGTAATCTGGACTAGAAAATCCATTATCAGAGATTTTATCTGACCAGTTCTCGTTTGAAAGATTATATGAACAAACACCTTGTACTCCCGCACTCTGTTCGATCCATTGCCATACTACATCCACAGGCTTAACCAAATAATCGGTCAAACCGAATTGTTCCATTGTAAATGCTGCAAACGGGTTATTTTCATCTTGTGCTTGCTCTGCAGACAATGAATTGCCGCCATCCAAAGCGTATTGTCCGCCATTGTTTAAAGTTACTGCTCTCATGTATGATGTTCCATACATTGCTGACGGATATAGCATATCTGTTCTATAATCTTGCCAATTATATGACCAGTCGCTGAACAGCGCGCCATCTATAAAACCATAATATTCACCTTCATCTGCTTGCCTATCTTTCCATGCGTCTTGATAGTTGTCTGCAAGCCAAAGGGTTAAAATAACATCATGAGTTTTGCCATCTATCCATTCGTTTGTTTTGGATAGGAACACAGGCGTCCATTTCAAACCGCCAAGTTCAATGATAATTTCGGCATCTGCACCTCTTGCACTCACTCCATTTGCAGTTGCGGCAATTTTTTGAGAATTTGCCACCATATCTGCGGATGTTAATCGGTGGTCAGCATCGTCTTCCAACATTTGAGTTATGGTTGAAATGCTTGCATCTGTTTTGCCAGAGATTTGTTGAAACATTTTGTTGATGTTCTTTGCAACAAACTTTTTGTTTGATGAATTAAAAAGTTCTACAGACGGATCTTCCGCCAGACCATCCAATACAAAATTGAAATTTCCTGTGGCTGTGCCTGATGCAGATATATCTTTAACGCTAACTCGAACTGAAACATCCACAACACACTTGCTTGTGCCAGCAGCGGTGGCATACACATCACTTAACGCATTTGCCCCTGCGGCAGCACCAAATTGTGCAGCAGTTGTTGTGTTTGCTCTGTAAGACTTTGCATAACTTACGGTAAAGTTGGATGTTTCCAACCCAGTTAATGTCAGCGTCACGCCAAATCCATTTTCGCCAGTGTTTTCAATTGTAAAGCGCATTTCCAAATAGTCTGTGGTTGGGTTGTTAATTGTAACATTAGGCTTTTTAGTTTCGTCAAACGATTTTGTTGTATCTTGTGCCTCGTCTCCGTTAAAAACCAAATCATCGCCTAAGGAGTGTTCTGTGTCACTATCATTTGTGACATAACTCCCTTTAATTTTGGCAGATACATTTTTAGCGGTGTAACTTATGCTAAATCCGCTGCTCACTTTTGCTTGCAGTGCAGCAATAGTGATGCCCACCGATGTTGCAGCAACAACCAGCGTAAGTGCCAACGCACCAATGCTATACCAAAGTTTTCTTTTTGTGGTCATTTCTATCTCCTTCCACTTTATGTTTTTAGAGTTTGTAAGTTTTAAATAATAATGCTTAAATATTAAATAACGCCTTCTTACAAAAACAATTTTAGCGGGGGGGGGAACCTTGTCAAGCAAAAAACAAAAAAAACAAAAAAATTTTTGCCAAAGCGCAGTTTTCAGAAACGCTTCGAAGCAACACCTTCACAAAAGCGATTGCGCCAAAGCGCCAACGAAAGTGCGCTTTGCAATCGGCGCAAAAGCAAAAAAACAAGCGCCCAACGAGCGCTTGCGAAGCAAGCCGAGCCAAAGCGCAGTTTTTTTGCTACTCTGCCACAGGCACTCTGGCTTGAAGTTTTATCCCTTCTTCTTGTGGGCTATAATTTTTCAATTCAAAATCGCTATCAGGGTTGTTTACAATTTTTCCTTCCGCATTTTTCATCTTTGGTGAATGAAGATTATAGAACTTTCTATCTTCGTTGATTACAAGTTCTGGCTTTGAAAAACCAAGGAGGTGGTCAAATTCTGGGAATTTGCTCATAACTTCCACAATAAAATCTGCCTCTTTAAAAGCAGGGGTTTTTAACACTTTGTTTCTATATCCAACAAAATCTATTGGGTCTTTGGCAAATTCAAGTTCGCCTTTGTCATACATGCCAACTTTTCTTTCAATTTCTTGTGCCTCTTGCAAAACGGTGGCGTATTCCTCATCTGTGGCGCCATGCTTTAAAAGGGTTTCTCTAAACTTTTTGAAGGCGGTTTTTGGGTTTTCTAGTTCGTCTAGCAAGCCATTTGTGTTTTCTTTTGGGACAAGTTTGTCCAAAAGTGCATCACACTGGGCATTGCTCATGCTGCAAATTTTGTCATGAATTTTCTTGGCTCTGGAAAGAGAGATGTCTATAACAAAAGGGATGTGCCTATCGTAAACATGGCTGTTTGTGACATTATGTATCAATGCGGTTGGTTTATAGCCAAACTCTTGCGCAAACATTTGAAGCAGTGCGGCATACTGAACAACATTCCAATTCCCTGCTGCCAAAAGGTCGTTTGAGCGCTGATTGAGCGTAAGGCTCATATCTTCGTCCTGAACGGAAACTTGAAAGGACCAAACACAAGGTGGCAAAGCCATCTCTTTAAAATCTTGTGGGTTCCAAAGCGAAAGCACCATTTGTCTGTCCGCAGGTTTGGTTTTTAAAAGTTGAAAAATTCTGTCAAGTTGGTCCAAATGCCCTTGTGGAAAATTGCCTTTAAGCCCCACTTGATAGCCATATGCTTTGCCAATGCTTCCATTTTTGTCTGCCCATTGGTCCCAAACATGAGAGTTCAAATCCTTCACATTATTGCTTTTCTTTTGATAAATCCAAAGAATTTCGTCAATGGCACTCATTGGGTTGACATTTCTGGATGCGGCTGCAGGAAAGCCGTCCTTAAAATTGTAAACAATTTGGCTTGGCTTATCTCCAATTTTTTCAGCAAAAGTGTGTGCAGGGGTGCCATCTGCCCATTTTGGACGGACATTTTCGGCTTGGTCGCCATAACCTTTAAGTGCATCATGAAATTTTTTCATCAAAGCAACATCTGCGTAACTCATTTAAAACCCTCCTTTGTATTCTTTGCCATTATATCACCAATTAAAAGCGAGTGTCAAGAACGAATTGAACTTTTTTGCCCTTCACACAAAGAGTGCTTTTAAAATATAATGTTGATAGGTGAGAAATCACCTTTGGAGAAAGATTATGCCAAGAAGATTTAACTGCTGCGGCTTTAACCATCCAACACCAATCTTCTGCCCATTTATCAATTTTCAGTGCTCTAACGATGTTATAAACCCAACCACAGCCAACGATTTTGGATATTTTAACAACTTGGCCGTTGGCGCAATTGCCACTGGCGGCACACTTCCTCTTTCAGTTGTGCTTTTCAGTGGCGAGGGGATAATATCCAATGGAATTGGCTCGGTTGTTTTAACGCCGGGGAACTACGAGATTAACTATTTTGCCGGTGGCACCGTTCCTGCGGATGGCACGTTGGGGATTGGCTTGCAACTTAATGGCACAACAGTGCTCGGTTCGGTTGTAACGCAGTCGCAAGATGCAGGTTCAACAGTGAACTTGACCAGAACGATTGCACTCACAGTTCCTTCTGGCGGCACGGTTTCTTTAATAAACACGTCCGCACAAACAACAACCTTTTCTTTTGCAAGTTTGTTTGTAAGAAGATTGTAAAATGGTTTAAATGCCAAGTGCCAAACTTTTTGGCACTTACATAAAAAAGCGTAAATCTTTGTAATTTAGGCGCAGCAAAAATAAAATTTTGTGCTTTGATAAAAATTTCTCCAAAAATATTTGATTTTTTCACTTTTTTATCTTAAAATGAAATTGAAAAGGCTGTGCGAATATTCTGCTCAGCTTTCCACAAACTAAAAAGGGAGGTCTTGATTATGACAGAAAAAGAAGGACGCAAACTTTTTGGCGAAGAAGATGCTTTAAATTACGAACGCGTGAAATTTTTTGAAGGGCATCTAGACGCCGTGGATATGTGGGTGGAAAACAGAAACAAAGCACGTGAAAGACAGCAATCATTTGAAAGGTAAAAAATGTCAGAAAAAATCAAAGCAATAGTTATTCGTTCAAACGATAGAAAAGAGAAGGATACAAATGTTCTTCTTTTTTCAGTTGAAAAAGGCAAAATTTGGGCAACGCTTAAAGGCGTAAAAACCCAAAATGCCAAAATGAAACTTGCCAGCCAGCCATTTTGCTTTGGAGAGTTTATTATTGAAGAAGGAAAAACTGGTAATGTGGTTATAGGGTTTGAATGTCTGGAAAGTTTTCATGAAATTTCTGAGAATATCGACCGATATTTTGAAGCGTCTGCAGTTCTTGAAATATTGGACAAACTTAAATTTTCCAACAATTTCGAGCAGGCGCAAGCCTTTTTGCTTGTTCTTAAAACTCTGAAAAGCTTATGTTTTTTTAGTCCTAAAAGCATTTATGCAATAAACAAATTTATGATAGGGCTATTTGAAATTTTGGGGGTGCCGCTGCGTGAAGATAAATGCTCATGTTGTGGGACAACGGCTTTTGACAAACTTTACATAGATTATTCCACTGGCGAGTTCGTTTGCACCGGCTGCAAAACGTATAACAATGAAGAAGTTCAAAAAACAGTGCTGGCAGCGTTGAAAATTTTAAGAAATACCGATTTTGAAAAACTTGGCACATTAAAACTTGCGCAGGGCAGCGAAGTTTTGCTTTTAAAATTGCTTGTAAAAAATTTTGAAAGACAGTTTGACGAGCATTTAAAACTTATGGGCGTGTTATCTTAAAACAGCATCGTAAAAGACGCTGTTTTTTTTAAAATTCATCAACCGAGATGTCATCAATTAAATCTCCACTCATGCTGAATGAAACATAACTTTTCTTTTTTCCAGCCATTGTTATAAACTCGGTTGTGGAAAGTGGCAGAAAGGTTGTAAAATTTCCAAAAAACGCTTTTATTTCTGTTAAGCCAACTTTTTCTTGCAGATTGTTTGTTAAAAAACGAATTGCACCGCTATAATCTTTTGCCTTAACGCTTTCAAGCAGTTTGTAAGGGGCAAGAGCGCGGCTTTCTTTTTGGGACGGCGTTATAAACTGCTCGTCAACAATTTCAAGTTCCTCGCCTAAACGAAAAACCGATTTTCGTTGCCTAAGCGAAGAATCGTTAAAATTTTTTGTAACGGTAATTTGGTCGCCGTCAACCTCAATTTCGCCTTCAAAGTGATAAAGTTTTTCTTGTTTTGTGGAAAAAGCGTATAAGTTTTTTTCAAACTGCACACAGGCAAACGATTTTATTTTAAAAACCTTGTAATCCTCTGGTGAGCAGTTGCAAGTGCAAGAAATTTTTTTACCATTAATTTCAAAAGACAATTTATCGTTAGAAATTGAAATTTCGCAATTTTTTCCAGAAAAAAACAAGTTTTCTTTCATTTTTACCTCAAATTTAACAAAATCTTCTAAAATTACATATGTTTTGTCCTCACGCACATGAATGGAATAGTTGGCACAATCTTGCAAGGAGGTCAGGTTGATATAAAAAGGTATCCGCCCAGCCTCTTGCGGATAAATGTAAACAAATTTTTCGTTTTCAATTAAAAGCGTATCGTTTTTGTTCAGTTCACAAGCATCCGCGGAGGTTTTAACCAAGCACTCGTAAGGGCTTTTTAAAAAAATGTTCATATAAAAATATATTCCAAACAAAAATTTTATATACCCCTTTTCCGTTGACAAAAACCGACATAAAAATTTTTAACAAAACAGTGTAATTTTTTCTGCTTTTGGCAATTATTTGGTGTGGAGGAGTTTATGAATAATTGGAAAGACGAAGAAGTTAAAGCGCTTTTTAAACAAGTTGAACAGTGCAAAGAAGAAAGCGGCTCGCTTGTTTCCGCTTTTGCACAGCACGCCAAAAATTTTAATAGAAAACCTAACAGTGTAAGAAATTATTATTATCACGAGGTTGATGCATTATCTGTGGATAAAAAGCGATGCCAGCGGCTGGGCATTTCTTTGCAAAAACACGATAAAACGCACTTTGAAGGCTTTGACAAAATTCAAGAAAATGACCTATTTGAAAAAATTGAAAAGTTGGTTGCCAAGGGTTTTTCTGTGCGTTCTGCGTGCCTAAATTTAAGCGAGGGAAATCTGCCGCTTATGACGCGTTATCAAAATAAATATCAAAACATGAAAAGGAAAATTGAAAAGAAGAACAATATAATCCCTTTCAAAAAACAAAAAGCATTGACGGAAAATGAAATAAACAGTTTGTTTATGGGGCTTGTTAAACTTATCAAGAAAAACGCCGCAGACGAAGCATATGAAAAAAGCAAAATTAACGAATTGGAACTAAAAAAAACAGCCTTGGCGCTAAATGAGAAAGAACAAGAGATTGACTTTTTAAAAAACGAGATGCAAAAATTAAAAGCCGAAAACAGCATGCTTATAAAATCTTTAAAAAGCCCAACCGCCAAAAAAATTGCTCTTGAAAAGCACCTTTCTGGCAAAAAGTTAACCAGTCAAAGTCAGCAAGCGTAAAAGGGTTTGATTTTTCCAGCCGTTTGTGATATCATGTGAATATGGAAATTACGCTTATCACAGGGGCAACGGCGTATGAGGCCGCCAAAAACACCATAAAAAAAATTGATAAGCAAAATCTGGAGATGCAAAACCTTGTGGTTGTTCCAGATGCTTTTTCCATGCAGGCGGAAAATTTGATATTCGATTGCCTTGGCATAAAGGCAACTTTTAATATTGAAGTTGTTGGCATCTCGCGTTTGGCAAGTAAAATTCTACGCGACAACAACATTTCTTTTAGCCGCATAAGCAATCTGGAAGAAACTTTTAACATTTTTAAAGCGGTGCAACAGTGCAAGGATAAATTCACTTATTTTAAAAATAGTGGCGTTGAATTTTGTTTAAAGGTATTGCAAATAATCAAACAGTTTAAGGCGTGCAAAATTGCCCCGCAAAAGATAAAAGCGGTTGGCGATGAAAATTTGGACAGCAAAATGCATGACCTTAGAATGATTTACGAAAATTATGAAAGCCTGATAAGTGACAAACTTGACCTTTCGCGACTTTTGGACTTTTTTGCAGAAAAAACTGAAAAAGAATTTGATTTATCTAAAATTAACTTGTTTTTTATAAATTTTGACAGTTTTTCTCAGGAAATTTCATCTTTTATTTGCCGCCTGGCTGCAAAAGTAAACTCGGTTTATATTGGCATGGCAAAGCCGATTTCTGTAAAAAATGCCTTTATATATGATGACGACATTTTAAAAAAAGTCACCTTATTTGCCAAAGAGCATAATGTGCCTGTTAAAGTTGAAGCTTTGCCAACTGCGCTGGATGGCAACATTCTTAAAATTGCCACAAACCTTTTTGCATTTGATGTTCAAGAGGGGCAAAGCAAGGGCTATTTTACAAACATCTTGGCAAAAAACAAAAAAGAGGAAGTGGAATTTGTTGCGAGATACATAAAAAGGCAAATTGTTAAAGGTAAAAAATTTAAAGATTTTGCCATTGCGGTTTCGGATGAAAAATATATTGGGCTTTGCAAAGATGTTTTTGCAGAGTATGACATTGCTTTTTATAGTGATGATGCCGCCTCTCTGCTGCAAACGGTTCTTGGCAGGTTTATTTGCAAATTGTTAAGCATGGCAAAAACCCATTTGGCGCTGCCAGAGTTTCAATTTTTGGCGTCCTCACCGCTTTTAGGCAAAAATGAGGATGTGCTTGCCCAGTGCAATTATTATTGTTTTAATGATGAAAAAGAATTTGAAAACAGTTTTGAACAATATAAAGATGTTTTACAATTAAAAAACATGTTAAACAAGTGCAAAACCGTTAGGCAATTTGCTGAGCAATTAAAAACTTTGCTTGATTTGGTAGAGCCAAAATTTTTGGAGATGCTAACTGTTTTGGAAGGCAAGAAATTGTTTAAAGAGCAAAGCGAAAACGAGCAGGCGTTGCCGCTTATTCGCGGGGTGCTTGACAAACTGTGCGAGATTGCGCCTGAAGAACAAATTGATTTGGTGGATTTTCAAAAATTGTTGGAACTTTCGCTTAAAAGTGTTAAGGTTGAAACAATTCCAACTTATGTGGATGCCGTTTATGTTGCAAACGCCACAGAGAGCTATTTTGAAGATGTAAACACGCTTTTTGTTTTGGGGGCAACTGCAAACGCCTTGCCAGTGGCGCAAGCGGACACAGGAATTATTGATGATGACGACATTAAAAAATTAAGTTTGTCCTTTATGTTAGAGCCTGAAATAAAAGTGATTAACAGGCGCAAGCGCATGAAACTTTTTGAACTGTTGCAACATGGGCAAAACAAACTTATTGTTTGCACCCCAATGAATGATGGCTCGCAGCAAACCGAGCGTTCAGG